>CAZYXR010000004.1:0-11384 GCA_964650845.1 uncultured Chitinophagaceae bacterium | reverse complement strand
CGACAAGGGCGAAAAGGTGCAAGAAACCTATTGGCACAACGTAGTGGCCTGGGGCAAACTTGCCGACATTGCCGAAAAGTATTTACAAAAAGGTAGCGAAGTGGCCATTGAAGGAAAACTTACTCACCGCAACTACACCGATAAGGATGGAATAAAACGCTACGTAACCGAGATTCTTGCCAACGAGTTTTTACTGATAGGCAGCAAAAGTTGAATTGCCGATAGCCCTTTTTGCCATAAAGCCGATTGCCAAAACTGGCGATCGGCTTTTTATATTTTGAAAGAATAATTGGCAGCGGTTAAATAAATTATAGCAAACACTTTGCAAGGTAGGCAGTTTTTATATTTTTGCGCTCCCCAAAAAATCTTCAAAACGAAGTGTTGGGCACATAAAGTTCTTTAAAACGAAATATATTCGGTGAGATGGGTGAGTGGCCGAAACCAACAGTTTGCTAAACTGTCGTACCTCAAAAGGGTACCGAGGGTTCGAATCCCTCTCTCACCGCTGCGAAAGCGGAAAGGTTTCAAATCCTTTTAAAACAAATTTGAAAGTTCGGGGTGTAGCGCAGCCCGGTTAGCGCACCTGCTTTGGGAGCAGGGGGTCGCAGGTTCGAATCTTGCCACCCCGACACTAAGAATCAAGCAGTTAGGAGTAAAAAACCTAACTGCTTTTTTATTTGCACAAGCGATGCACAAGCAAAATAATGTAGTAAAAGTAGTTTCACAAGTACCCCGTGCTCTAAAGTTCACCTCATCGCATTAATTGTGGAAGGGAGAATTGGTATGCTAGGGGGGGGGCGGCGAAGAAGGAATGGGTCATTTAAAAATCAAACATTTATAAGAAACCTGCGATAATTAGCCCGCCTGTAATGTATTTGATGTACTACCATAATCTTAAAATATGTCGTGAAATGTATAATACTATCTGTTGAAATATAGATTTTTAAATACAGAAATATATATTATATAATAGATTTGACCAATCTAGCAGAAAACTAAAATCAAGTTAAGTGGCACAGGAACTGTAAAGCTTTTCATTGCAATCAATTGTTGGAAAATTGTATAATTTATTTGCGATGAGAAAAAGCTTTAATTGTTTATAGGACGTTTATCTTTCAATTTTTTAATCAAGGAATAATAAGATTACCGATGGGCAAACCTTTTGAAAAAGAACTTATAAATATTCCCGCCACCTTCGAATGGTCTCTCAAACAAAATACTGAAAATCTTGAAAAAGCAATTCTAAGCGGCTTAAATAGACCATTACTTGCAATTGGTTCTGGGGGATCATTGAGTGCCTGTTATTATGCAGCGCTATTGCATCAAGTTCATGGAAGTATGGGAAAAGCCATTACCCCACTTGAACTGAATTACTCAAAATCTATTATTAAGGATATTAACCTCTTGTTCATTAGTGCCAGTGGCAAAAATACAGACATACTTTTCGGATTTAAAAAAGCAATTGATCAAGAGCCCCGGAGTGTTACCAATATCTGTATGAGAGAGGATTCTCCCTTAGCCAGATTAGCAGAACAATATTCTATAAGCCGAACTTTTGAATATGACATTCCTGTTGGGAAGGATGGATTTTTGGCTACAAATTCATTAGTAGCCTTTTTTACAATTCTTTTTAAGGCATTTAACCATCAAATTACTGACAAGAAATTTTCCATTTTGCCAGATGTGAAATTCTTTAACATGCTATCAGAATTTATAGCTAAAATAAGTCCTACTGACACCTTCATTACGCTTTATGGGGGTTGGGGACAACCAGTTGCAGTTGACCTTGAATCCAAATTTGCCGAGGCAGCCCTAGCGGATATTTTTATATGCGATTACCGTAACTTTGGACATGGCAGACACCATTGGTTTGCAAAGCGGAGCAAGCAATCGGCTATTATCGCAATTATAACCCCTGAAGAAGAAGCCATTGCACTTAAAACACTTGCAATACTACCATCGTCAATCCCCAAATTAATTATACGGACAGATACCCGTGGTGCTTTATCAAGTATAGACTTATTGGTAAAATCTTTCTATTTGGTTAACACTCTCGGAAAAATTCAGCACATAGATCCAGGTAGACCAGGTGTCCCAGCATTTGGGAGCAAGTTGTATAATCTAAAATATACTAGCATGTTTAAGAATGAAGGGGGTGAAATTACAACCGCTGAAAATCTTGCCTTGCGAAGAAAAACAGGAGTGCGGTCACTGGCGGAAATGGATAAAATGGAAATTGAGACGTGGCTAGAATCATACAGAAAATTCCTTCTAAGGGTAAAGTCCACGGAATTTGGCGCTCTAATTTTTGATTATGATGGTACGCTATGTGCACACGATGAGAGATTTAAGGAGGAACTTACTATAGAAATACATAAAGCACTTTTACAAGTTCTACAAAAGGGGTTTGTCATTGGAATCATAACTGGCAGAGGTAAGTCGGTAAGGAAAGTATTCCAAAAATCCATAGATAAAAAGTATTGGAAAAATATAGTTGTAGGATATTATAATGGATCAGATATTGGAATGTTATCAGACAATTCTTTGCCTAATACTAAGCTTGAGATTTCTGAATCACTAAAAGCAATTGAAATCTCCTTGAGGAAGTATTTTCCAGATGAGGGAAAAGTATGTATTGAGCCAAGACCCTTTCAGATTACTATCAATGTGAAGAATCAAAAAGATTGGTTATTAACAAGAAAATTAATATTACAAATTATTCATTCAATGGAAGTAAAGGACATAAATATCTTAGAGTCCAGTCACTCAATGGACGTTATTGACAAAACGAAAGCTTCGAAGCTAAAAATTCTGAATCGATGTGCAGAAAGAACGAAAGAATTAGGGATAGCGGAAAATTGTCTTTGCATTGGCGATAAGGGGCAATGGCCGGGTAATGATTATTTATTGCTTTCAACACCATATTCTTTAAGCGTTGATGAAGTTTCTGCCTTGCCTGAAAATTGCTGGAACATTGCAAGTCCCGGTATAAAAAATGCGCAAGCAACTTTAGAATATCTGTCTTATTTAGCGTTTTATAAAAAGCATATGATATTTAATTACAAATGAGAACCGCATTAGCAGAAAAACTATTGGTTAAAATTATGGATTGGAGTTCCGAGGAGGTTTCCAAACAACGTCCTTTACTCCAAGCCTTGGCGAGTTTTAAATATGATGAATATCAACAGTTTTCACCAGGGATTCGGTTTATTGAAAGTCTAGTAAAATGGTTGGAACAGTTTAAAACTCTTGAAGAAAAACGGATAGCGTACGATTTTGTAATAAACAAATTGATTTTTATCTCTAATGATCAAATTGCACATTTAGTTAACATAACTTTTTCTGAAAAGGTTAATCCTATACTTATATCTAAAACTGCAACTAAATTAGGAATAAATCCTTTTTTGGTGACTCGAATTACTGAAAGTAAAGAATACAAAGAGGTGCTCCGAAGAAGCTTGTTTATTGGCGTTAGTGATGGCTCCAGAATAGACTTATTTCGGCGAAGTAAGAGGGAAATAAGTAATGAGCAAGTATTTCCTTCCTATCATATTTCTGTAGGTAAAGCAGCAGATATGATAGGCGAACTTAACAAAGCAGGGTGTGAGGGCAAATTCAATTCAATTTTTTTAATTGATGACTTTACTGCAAGCGGTAAAAGTTATTTTCGATTAGAAGACGGAAAGTATACGGGTAAGATATTTAAGTTTCTTTCAGACTTGTTTAATAACAATGATGATGAGAAAAATGTATATAAAACGCTAGTTGATACAACGGAAAACTTGAATATACACATTATCTTTTACATAGCTACTAGAGACGCTTTGGACACGATAGCGGAAGCTATAATTTCGTTTCTCACTTCCCAAAGTATAAATATCATTTGCAAAGTTGATGCGGTACAGATAATCGAAAAGCAAATAAGTATTGATGTTGAGAACGAAACGAACTTTATTAAGCTAATATCTAAGGAAGAATATTTTGATAGTTCTATCGTTGACAGTCATTATAAAAAGGGTAAGCACGAGAAGCCATACTTAGGTTTCAATGAGTGTGCTTTGCCAATTATACTAAATCACAATACACCAAATAATTCACTTCCCATACTTTGGTTTTCAGAAGATTCAAATTGTGTGGGGTTGTTTCCAAGAGTAACAAGGCATAAAGATGAGCAATAGATTGAGAAATCCTTTTATCATGCGTGCATCTGAAAAAATTGAATCAGCTGCCAACTTTCTAAAGCTATATAGTCCTATAGTGATCGATGCCTTAATTGAGAAAAATACTGAAGGTGTACTTTGGGAAAATGTAATATTTATACATAGTTCCCCAGGCGCTGGTAAAACGTCATTATTGCGAGTGTTTGAACCTATTTCTCTTAAAACATTATTCAATAGCAAATCCTCACTAGATTACAAAGAGTTATACGGACAGTTAAAGAAATTAGAGGTAATAAATGATGATAGAATAGAAATATTAGGCGTCACATTACTATGCACCAGAAATTATGAAACACTTGAGGAATTAGACGTGTCATTAGGACAAAAGACACGATTTTTTTTCTCTCTGCTAAACTCAAGAGTAATTTTATCTACACTTAGAGCCATTTTGCAACTTCATAATAAGCCTTTCCCAGAAGGATTACAAGATATAAAGTTCGAATATCAGGACGAACCAAATTACTTTTTGAATCTAAAAACACCTTGCAACGGTCAAGATCTTTATGATTGGGCTTCCAATATCGAAAGAAAAATATACACTGCTATTGATAGCTTTTTGCCTATTGAAGATGTAAAACCAGACGGACATGACGAGTTGTTTGCATTTTCTGTCCTTAAGCCAGAAAACATAACAATAAATGGTCAGCCAGTATGCACCAAAATTCTTTTCATGCTGGACGATACTCATAAATTGTCAAAGACCCAGAGAACTCGCTTGCAAAAGCACGTCTTGGAAAAAAGAGGAAATTTTAATATTTGGATTTCAGAAAGATTAGAGGCGCTTGATCCGAAGGAGAATCTAGGATCATTTGAGAATAGGGATTATGACGAAATTAATTTAGAGCGTTTCTGGGATGATAGGAAAGCGAAACTGGAAAAAATATTAGTTAACATAGCCAATAAGAGGGCGAGTTTGTCCACAGAAGATGTTAATTCTTTTCAAGAATACATTGAATCTGACTTAAATGAGGAAACTTATAAGAAAGAGTTTATTAATATTATTAATTCTACAAATGACAATCTAGCTAAATTAACCTCGCATACAGACAAATTTAATCACTGGCTTCAGTATGTAAATTCATTTGAAGGAAACCCTCTTGAGAAGGCTGTTTTGCTTAAAAAAATAGAGATTCTTATTATTCGACATTTGAATAAGGACCAGCTTTCGCTTGATTTCGGACATACCAAGGAAGAACTGTTTGATAAATTAAAGTCTGATATTGAAGCCGCAGCCAAATTATTTATGTCAAGAGGAAATAATATTCCTTATTATCACGGGTTACCTGTATTGTTCAATTTGTCTTCAAATAACATTGACCAGTTTATTACCTTTTCATCAGATTTGTTTGAGGAAATGCTTTCGAATAGGATAGCAGGCAAAGAAGTAATCGTTGATTCAAAAAGTCAGGAAAAGATAATTCGTGGGATAGTGGATAGAAAGTGGAAAGAATTATCGAAACTGATACCCTATGCAAATGATGTTATTCAATTCTTAAGTGAATTGGGCGAGTTTTCACACAAACAAACGTATCAAGGAAATGCGCCTTACGCCCCTGGAGTGAACGGATTTTCAATTAAGGGGAAATTACAACCTAAATTATTCAAAGAAGCGAGTTGGATTGATAATGAAGCTTATGCACCGTTAGTCAATGTAATATCAACTTGTGTTGCATATAATTTACTAGAAATTAAGAAAACTAAACAAGGTGAAAAGGGTCAAGTCTGGGATGTTTATTATTTGAATCGGTGGCTTTGTGTAAAGTTTGATCTGCCCTTATCTTATGGGGGGTTTAGGCATAAAAGCCCCGATGAACTAATCAGATGGATAAAAAAATGAATCAAAACAGGTGGAATCCGTACGTATTAATGCCTAATGAGGAAGCTATCAGTTTTTTCAAAAAGCATTTTTCGTCAAGAGGGAGAAAACTCCTCTTCATTTTAGCAAAAGGGTTTGATGTGCGAATGAATATTGCAATTTCAAAACTTATAGAATACTGTCCTGAGATAGAATTGGACTGTCTCTTGATTGAGTTTGATGAGGGATCAACTTCATACTCACATATATACAAACCTTTAGTGGATGAAAATTTTCAAGAATTATCAACTCTTTTAGTCGGTAAAAATCTTTTTACAAAAAGCATTTCGCTAATGAGCGAAACTGGAAAGAATAAAAAGAGGGTTGGTGACAGGAATGTAGCAGCCATAATTCAAAATTATGAGGATATTGCAAAATACTCTGACATAATCGTAGATATCAGTGCCCTTCCACGGGGACTTTACTTCTCATTGCTAGGGAAAATCATAACGCTTATTGAAATGAAGGAAAACCCTATTAATCTTTTTGCTTCAGTTGCGGAAAATGCAGCAATTGACGTAATGATTAGGGAGTATGGGGCTTCGGACGACTTAAATTACTTGCATGGATTTGGAGGCCGTATTGAACTTTCTTCAGAAATAGAGGAGCCCATTATTTGGTTCCCTATTTTGGGTGAGGGAAAGGTCGAACATTTTCGAAAGGCATATAATCATATAATGTCCCAAAGTAGACCGTACGAGATATGCCCTGTTTTACCATTCCCAGCAAAAAATCCCCGAAGAGTTGATTCGTTGATAATAGAATACCATGGTTTACTTTTTGACGAATTGGGAATTGAATCAAAAAGCATTATGTATGTGCCGGAACGAAACCCTTTTGAAGCTTATATTAGGCTTAATAATGCCATTAAAAACTATAATGAATCATTGAGGCCTTTAAAGGGTTGTAAAGCGGTGGTTTCGACATTTTCTAGCAAACTGTTATCCATAGGAACATTGTTGACCGCTTATGAACTTAGAGAAGAAATTGGAGTGGGTGTATTAAATGTCGATTCAGAGGGTTATATTATAGATGATATACAGGGGGTGAAAAACTTAAAAAATCAAAGTGAACTTTTCTTATCTTGGCTCACAGGAGAGCCATACCAAAAAGAAGAACAAAAAAGTGAATAAACAAGACATTTGCATAGGAACGGGATTAGTTGCACTTGATGTAATACTCAATGGTAAACCTGAAACACCACCAAGATTACATGCGGGAGGATCTTGCGGAAACGTTTTGTCTATACTTTCTTTTCTTGGTTGGTCTTCTTTCCCTATTGCTCGTTTGGCAAAGAATTCTGCAACCAAAGAAATTGAAAAAGATTTTAAGAAATGGGACGTGAAAACCTTATTTATTTCAAAAACTTTTGATGGCAGTACTCCTATAATCATTCATAGAATCTTAAAAGATGAAAAGGGTAACCCGAAGCATCGATTTGAATTTAGGGATCCAGAAACAGACTCCTGGCTCCCTGGATATAAACCAGTTCTGTACAAAGAAGTTGATTCCATAGTTAGTAAACAGCCTCATGCGAAGGTGTTCTATTTTGATAGAATTAACCGAGGTTCTATTGAACTTGCGAAGGCAAATAAAGAAAATGGAGCTACCATATTTTTTGAGCCATCCTCCATCGGAGCTAAAGAGGAACTATTTAAAGAATGTCTACAAGTCGCTGATGTAGTCAAGTTCTCTCATGACAGAATTTCCAACTATTCTCAGTTATTTCCTAAGCAACAGGTACCTTTGGAAATAGAAACTAGAGGAGTGGAAGGTATCAGATACAGGTTCAGTATTAGTAAAAAAAAGGAAGCATGGCAGACTATAAATGCATATAAGATTAACGATGTTATTGACGCTGCGGGGGCAGGTGATTGGTGTTCCGCTGGAATTATCGATAAACTTTGCAAGCGTGGGGCAGAATCATTTAATGATTCTAATGGAGAGAGTATAAAATCTGCTATTTTATATGGTCAATTACTAGGTGCTCTAAATTGTTGCTTCGATGGTGCCCGAGGAATAATGTATAATCTGAATAATCTAGAGTTTAGTAAAATCGTTAGAAACATTGAGAAAGCTGGAAGTTATGATTTGACCAATGTGACTCTTCCTAAACCGCTTGCGATTGCGAAGAGAAAACCTTTGCAGATTTCTTCTCTATACTCCTAAATGAATATTGGATTTGGGAATCTTTAAATTCTTTCCAAAACTTAATTAGCACTTCAGAGATTGTAAGGGTTGTCAACTTGAGCACAAGTTGCACTTACTAGAAAACTAATGTTACCAATACTTGCAATATTACTGTTGGGAAAAAGAAATAGAAAGTAGAACTAACTAGTATGAGGTGATTAAGTAACTTTGAATTGAAAGGTTGTGGGAAAACTAATTATTTACTTTTTATAGACACCGCACTAAATGGCTTGCTCGGCACACCATTAATCATGAGTTTTAAATAGATTGAGTAGTTAGGGAGATTGATAAAATCTTCAAGGGTAAAAGTAGGATACATTTCTTTTACAAGTACTTGAGCATCTTCATTACCTACACGAAAAGCAATTATGGTACCTATGTTTCCAATAATAGCTCTGCGAATTTCATCATCAAGTTGATGAAAATATTGGTGAGCAAGAATCAAACCCACTTTAAACTTTCTTAATTCAGAAAACATATTTACTAAAGAGAGAGTAGTGA
The DNA here is from genome assembly GCA_964650845.1 of uncultured Chitinophagaceae bacterium. GTDB lineage: Bacteria > Bacteroidota > Bacteroidia > Chitinophagales > LD1 > UBA7692. Next base: position 2,618 of record CAZYXR010000004.1, on the reverse strand, counting down.
AATTGTGGAACTCATCCATGTACAACATGAAGGGTCTGCGAAATTCTTCATGAGTATCAACACGACTAAATGCAGATGCACCGATAGAACTGATGAATAATGCACCTAGTATATGGGCAATGTCTTCTCCTAGGTGTCCTTTTGCAAGATTAACAAGAACAATTTTGCCTTCATCCATTGCCTTTCTTAAAAACACTTCTTCAGTATTTTCAATCAATACTCGTTTGATCACCGGATGGGCAAGCATTCCTCCTACTTTGTTTAACACGGGTAGTAAGTCATATCTGTTATAGTTAGGAAACTCTTTCTCCCAAAACATTCTAATGCTCTCATTTTGTACATGCTTGATTGCTTCACGTCTTACTTCACGGTCAAGTAATACCTTAGGAATATCCTCTAATGTTGCTTGTGGTTGGTCAAGTAATGTAAGTATGGTATTGCGAAGAATGTGTTCCAGTTTTACACCCCACGCATCAGCCCACAGCTTTTTAAACACATCCAAGATACCGGAGGCAACTAATGATCTGCGTTCATAGCTTACTTTTTTAAATGGATTGTATTTAAGCGTAAGTAATGGATTAGGTAAATCAAAGTAGATAATATCACCGTTTCTTTCTTCAGGGATGGCAGCGATAATATCGGTAACAAGGTCACCATGAGGATCAAGCAGACATACACCTCTCCCTGCGAGTACATCTTGGAGAAATATGCTTTTTATGAGGGTAGATTTACCTGTTCCTGTTTTACCAATAATGTAGGTATGTAAAAATCGGTCATGCTGGTACATACCAAAAAGCTTCGCTTGGTTGCGAAAGTTGGTTTTAGCAAAGTAGGTAATATCAGGATTCATAGTAATGAGTATAGTATGCTCAAACTGCATCTCAAGGGGGTAAAATGAACAGGGCTTTGCAAGATTAGCCTACTGTTTTCGTATTCAATACTAACCTATGCTTAGCATCTATGAATACACAATACACACCAAAACCTATTCCCTTTATCAGGGAACTTTGCAAGCATAAAACAGAAGAAGAGATTCTTGAAGCAGAAGAGAATTTTCGTAAGTACCTTCTTATCGTCAAGGGTATCTGTGAGCGGCTTGAACGAGAAGAAGCAGAGAAAAAAAAGATTGACAAAGAAAAAGAGCCGTGAAATAGTAAGAGCATCCATTATCAACATAATCTCAACAACACCCTATGAAAAAAGTATATGGATACATTCGTGTTTCAACCGCCAAACAGGGCGAAGGCGTTTCACTCATAGTACAGAAAGAAGCTATTACAAGATACGCAGCACAATACAATCTCACCATTATTGAATGGTTCGAAGAAAAAGAAACCGCTGCAAAACAGGGGAGACCATTGTTTACCACAATGCTCAAACTCATCAAGGAAAAGAAAGCTGATGGTATTGTTATGCATAAAATTGACCGAAGTGCTCGCAATCTCAAAGACTGGGCAGATTTAGGCAACCTCATTGATCAGGGAGTTGATGTTCATTTTGCGCATGAGAGTCTGGATTTGCAGGCAAGGGGAGGACGACTTTCTGCCGACATACAAGCAGTTATTGCTGCGGATTACATAAGAAATCTTCGCCAAGAGGCACTTAAAGGTCTGTACGGAAGATTGAATCAAGGCATCTACCCATTTTATGCACCAATTGGATATCTCAATACAGGCAAAGGGAAGTATAAGGCAATTGATCCGGTTAAGGCTCCGTTAGTAAAAAAGTCATTTGAACTCTATGCCTCAAAAAAATACACTTTACATTCATTAGTAAAATATTTGAATGAGGTCGGATTAAAGAACATTGCTAACAAGAAAATGACAATAAACAATGTATCTAGAATGCTTAATAACCCTTTCTATATGGGGGTGATACGGGTTAAGGGTAAAAACTTTAATGGTGGACATAAACCTCTTATTTCTCCGTCAATATTTAAGTGTGTTCAGGCAATATTAAGAGGGCATACTCACCAAAAAGTGAAAAAGCATGACTTTCTTTTCAAGCGACATATTAAGTGTGAATTTTGTGGATATTCACTTATCGCAGAAACCCAAAAGAGTCACGTTTACTATCGTTGTCATACAGCACAATGTTTAACTAAAAGTATTCGTGAAAGTGTTGTCGAAACCTATCTGTATAAGTATTTTAATACCATACAACTTTATCCGTCCGAAGTAAATATTCTTGAAGAGATTCTAAAAGAAAATGAGAAGAACTGGGAGCGTCAACAAATCGAGATAATAAATAGTTTAAGGCTTCAAGTGAGTCAAATCAAAGAGAAAATTGACCGAATCACCGATTGTTACATTGATGGTGGACTTGATAAAGACACTTTTGAGGAAAGGAAAGAGAAACTGCTTTTTGATCTCAAGCAGAAGGAGTTCATGCAAGTTGAAGTTAGTACTCAAAAGGAGGGTATAACATCAAGGGTTCGTAAATTCCTCGAACTCTCACAAAGCCTTGTAAAATCTTATGAAAACGGAATTTTAGATGAAAAGCGTAAAATCGTTGAACTTGTCACCTCGAACCTTACTATAGGAGGAAAAAAGATAGAAATAGCAATGGTTTCTCCGTTTTTGGAGGTCTCAAATAGGTGGCTTTTTTCATCAAGTGGA
>CAZYXR010000003.1:78225-78474 GCA_964650845.1 uncultured Chitinophagaceae bacterium | reverse complement strand
CCGAACTTCCACCTTGCACAAATGTGTCTGCGAAGCACGGAACCCCCGCTATTGCAAACGCCATGTTAGCGGCTGGGCTACTGTCTATCCGAAGTATTGTTGTCCTAATTGTCAGCACCAGTTTTTAATTTTTTCAAGTTGGTTCACCTGTGTGTTTGTCTATGCAATATTTATTATCCATTTAAAAGAAGTTCACGCACCTCATCTAATTGCGGATGATGTATCTTCTCCATGAAATCATGAGCAACC
>CAZYXR010000003.1:64989-78215 GCA_964650845.1 uncultured Chitinophagaceae bacterium | reverse complement strand
GTGCCTTTGTTTTCAATTGGGGGTTGTGTGCGGCTTTTGCAAGCAGATAATTGCCGTTTGCAATCGCCCAATTGTTGCAACAATCGTCTGCCGATGCCCGTTCTATAGCTTTGCTGGCATATTCTTCTGCTACCTCAATGCTTGATATTTTAAGGTTTAGTTTGCACAGTTGCAGCAAAAACACCACAGCGTGAATACCGAAACCTTTCTCTTCTGCAAGTTCTGAACCGATAACTGCTTGCTTTATTGCTGTATCGTAGTTTCCCAAGCAAAATTCTATCTCAGATTTAAGCATTAATGAACGCAGTCTGCACTCCATATCCTGCGTTAGAAGTGCCCATGCGTTTACCTTGTGCCAATGTTCCTGTGCCAAAGTAACCTCAGCGGGCAACAGCAACAGACCCAAGGTTGCATAGGTCATGTGCATATCTCTTTCGCGGTTGTTTGTTATACAATGGTCCAACACAGCTTTCACATGCTCTAAAGCACGTTCCTTGCCATATCGCGCCCATACAAATTCGCTTTCGAACAATCCATTGAACGACCCGAAATCAGACCCGTGCTCTTGTTTTGCGTTTGCAAACAGTTCTTCCGCTTTAATTGTATAGCCAAGCAAATAGGCGGTATAGGCAAGGGCACTGGTGGAATTGACTGTGGTGTAGGTAATATAATCCCGGGGTTGCTGTTGATGGCTTAACAGATGCAGCGAATCCTGAAGATTATCTTTTGCCTTGGGCAACAACCCGCGAGAAATAGATATCAGCCCCAGATTCTGAAGGGTTACCGAAAGGTGTAACATAAGCCCGTAGTCGTTGCAGAGAATAGTGGAATAGCTGAAACAAAGCTGGGCAAAATCAAGGTTGCCGGTAATATGTGCTGCCATTCCCCATTCACACAAAAGAAAATTATTGTCAGCGGCAGTAAGTTGGCTGTTTGTATTTGCGGGGTTTGCATCATCAAAAAATAGCGGGACAATTTTTAGCGCTCGTTCATAATCACACATATCCGAAATGATGTGCTTCCCTCCGTCATTCCCTGCCAATATTTGAAAATAAATTTCAAATGCTTCGCGATAATTTTTTGATGAAATAAGCTGCCTTATTTCGTTATCCGCGCTTTCAATTCTTTCAATTTCCTGTGGAGAAAATGATAATGCCATTTTTAAGCAGGGTTGTTTGAAGCATATAAATAACGGTCAAAACTTTCAACAGAACACATCAGCAGTTCATCAAAAGTGCAGTCGAGATTATGTGGCGACAGGTAAACTATTTTACCATATTGTTTTTGGTTCAGCTTTAAAATAAAACGTTTCACGGGGTGCTGTTTGCTTAAATACTTTTCCGGTTCTTTCAAGTCAATAATCACCAATTGTCTGAATATTTCTTCGTAAATCATCTGCACATCATTCCACGGAATAAATCCGTTGTGAAAAGATGCGGCATTGATAGTAATTCCTTGCGGACTGAATACGAGTGCGGGTGTTTTATCGTTCCACTTTTTAATGTTTAGCAGAACGGTCACAACACCTGCCAACACAGGCACAATACCAACAGCCATCATTACTCCACCGCCACGGCTATCGTGCAAAGCCACTGCACAAACTGTAATCCCGAATGCAATAAAAACAGCAGCTACTCCCATGCCTTTCAGTAGTTTTTTTTTGCTAATGTAAAATTCAGTGGTCATCTGGTAGGTTAAGAATGGATTAAAGTAGTTTTTGGTCAGTTACTTCTATTGCCGTTTAAAAGCACCAAACTTTTGTCAAAGCATTGCCGTTAACGCGGAGATATAACTACCTCCGCGCATGTGCCCGGAACGAGACTCGAACTCGTATGTCCTTGCGGACGCCACCCCCTCAAGATGGTATGTCTACCAATTTCACCACCCGGGCATTTGCAATAAACAACGATGAGGTTTTTTTAATTGCGGGCAGCAAAAGTAATTTTTTAAAACAAAAATTTTACTGCTTTACCACAGTAGTGCAATCTTGCCGGTGCTGCCTCTGTTTTCTAAAAACTCGTGAGCCGATGCCAGCTCTGCTACCGGAAAAACCTTGCCAATAACGGGTTTAAAAACACCCTGATTGGTAAGTTCAATTACATTTTTTAGACAGCGTTGCAATACATCTTGTTTGTTATCTGCTATGCGCAGCATGTTTACACCAATCATACTTTTTGAATTCATCATAAACACAACAGGGTGATAAATGCCAAAGGCGAGCGCGGCCTTCAGCTTGCCAAAAATATTTTTGCTGCTTAAATCTGCTGCGCCATAGCACACAATTCTACCGCCATGTGCAAGTGTATTAAACCCTTTGCGCACGTAGCTTCCACCTACGGCATCAAAAATTACATCTACACCTGCGTTGTTTGTTGTGCGTTTTATTATTGCTTCAAAGTCTTGCGTGTTGTAATTGATAGGATAGTGCACACCGTTTTGTTGCAGCAGCGCAACTTTTGCATCGCTACCGGCAGTAGAAAAAACAGTGCAGCCTTTATGTAAAGCATATTGAATTAAAGCCGAGCCTACACCTCCTGCGCCCGAATGAATCAACACGCTATCGCCCCGATTCAGGTTCACCATTTCTGCCGCAGCAAAATATGCGGTGCAATATTGTGTTGTAAGTGCTGTGGCTGTGGCATAATCTATGTTATCGGCAATTTTTGCTGCTGCACGCTGGTCTGTTACTACTACTTCGGCATAGCCGCCAAAACGTGTCATGGCAGTAACTCTATCGCCAACTTTTAGGGTAGTAACACCTTCGCCTATTTCGGATACTACACCTGCAACATCATAACCAAGCACACTTGGTAATGGCGGTGCGTCTTGATACATTCCTTTGCGCGCCATTACATCGGCAAAATTTAAACCAAAAGCAGCAACACTAATTTGTACCTCGCCTGCCTTGGGTTTTGGTGTGGCAATGTCGCGTGTTTCAAATGCTTGGTTCGCTTTGCCGTTTTTTATCAAGTGAATTGCTTTCATAAAATAAAGGACTGATGAACTGATTGTTTATTGTATGCCCGCTTTATTATTTCGCTATCTTTTCAAAAGCGGCACTAATATCTTCGTTTGTCCATTGCTTTACGGTTTTAAATTTATTGCTTGTTTGTTTTTGTTTCAAGTAGTTCCAATAGGTGGCAATGTATTCTTTGTTTTTTCCTCTGTAGAGCAAATGGTCGGAAATTGGAAGCGGATGCACCACTTTTCGATGAAAAATTCCATATACAAAGTCCATGAGTTCATCTGATTTTTTATCGGCATTTTTTGTGGTCGAATTATTGTATTGGTTTAGCAAGTGCAGGTAGATTAAATAGGCTTTGAAATCCATAAGCTGGTTATGATTAAAACTATCTTTGGTAGAATATGGCTTTGCTTTTTTCAATACATCAATAGCGCTTTGCAGTGCTTGTGTGTTGCCGATGTTTTTTTCGCTCAATGTGGTAGATGCTTGCTTAACTACAGCAGCATTTTTGCCATAACAATTCAAGTAAAAGTCATCTACAATAGCCGTTACATTTTGGTTTATATTCCACCCGAGCCGGGCGAAAAGATACAGCCCATGCCCTGTGGCGCCAGTGCCATAAGAGCTTTCGAGTGTGATGCCTTGTATGCCGTTTTTTTTCCAAAAACGTATTCTCTTTGAATAGCTTTCGGCCGAAAAGTTTTTTGCAAGTGGAGCATCCAGTGTGTTTATTGGCAAGCCGTAGTAGTCGTAAATAAAAAGGTTGTTGCTTTTTTCTTTCCATGCATTTATCATTTCGTTTGGCGCAGCAAACGACTGGTACTTGTAAGGAATTATTTGAACGATTACATTTTTTTCGAGCTCAAAAGTTGGCGGTGCGGCATGAAGGTTGTATGCATATAAATTCACGAAAGCTTTGGTGGAAATTTCTTGAAAAGCTTTGGCGGTTAAGTTTGCCAAGAAGAAAACATTGTTGCTGATGGAGCCAATTTTTTTGCACTGCCGGCATGTGCAAAAGCCATATCCATCCGAGGGTTCAACAGAAATGATGTAGCGCGCAGCATTAGGTTTTTTTTCAACTTGCTCTTGCAGTAATTTAGTAAAATAGGTAACAAACAGTTTTTGAAACCCTGTGTCGCTGATGCAAAATTTTGATGCGGTAGCTACTTTCACTCTTTCGCCTTTTACTTGTGCCATGAAGTGTGGATTTTGTATCAATGCGTTTGCGTTTTTCCACATAAAAGTATTCCACGAATGCCCTTTTAAACTGTAGTTGCCCCCCAAACGATTTCGTGTGTTCCAAATCATCCAGTCGTTTTCAACTTTTTTCAGTTTATCTACATAAATGTTGCGTGGTGTGCCGAACGTTCCAAAATAGCTGCGCAATAAAAAGTCGGGTGCAAAAACTTTGTCAATTTTTAGTTGAATATTTTTGAGTGGCGGCACAAAGGTGTGTTCATCGCCCGGTTGATACCAGCGAAACCCAAGCGTATCTAAATACCAATACATTCCGTGCATCAATGCGGCAGTAGAAAACGCAATTATTTCCATCGAGTTTTTTCCATCGGAGCGAATCAGCGAGGCTTCTTCGCCAGCAGCAAACAAAGCAGCATACTTTGCGGAATCTCTTTTGCTTACACGAATAATTTTTATTGCCTGGCTAATAGTAGAGTCTTGTTTTACAACAAAATTTTCGTTGGTAGCTTTCTTTAAGTGAAACCTGAAATCATTCAATGCAGCTTTAAAGCTTTTTTCGACAGCTACATTGGTGTAGATTATGTTGCTGTAGTTTTTTTGTGCATGGAGATTTGCCAAAAGCAGAAAAAAATAAAGTATTGCGAACGAACGAATAATCACACGTAGTAATTTTTTTGATGGATGATTCAGTAACGCAACTAATAGTGGATAGATTGTGCTGCTTGCAAAGAATAATATTTTGTAATAATTGCGTTATGTAATCATCATAAATTTTGCGGAACTACTTTATAATTTTTCTTTTCTTATCGGTTTCTATACACGCGCAAGATGTGCCCAAAACACGCATCTTGTTTTTGTTGGATGCATCGTATAGCATGAATAAAAGCTGGGCGGGAGGCACGCGCTGGCAAACCGCCATGAATACCATGTATGAACTTACCGATAGCCTTGCAGCAATGCCCAATGTAGAGTTTGCGCTGCGCATTTATGGTCATCAATCGTCTATGCGCGAAAACAATTGCCGCGACTCGCGCTTAGAGATGAGTTTTGGCAATGTGAACTCCAATTCAATTCGCAAAAAGCTAAATAATATTCAACCTAATGGTGTTACACCCATCGCCTATTCATTAGAAAAATGCGCTGCCGATTTTGCACAAACGGGTGATGTGAGCAGAAATTTTTTGGTACTTGTAACCGATGGCGAAGAAAGCTGCGGTGGCGACCCTTGTACAATAGCACAGTTGTTGCAGCGCAACAATATTATTTTGAAGCCAATAGTTTTGGGCATTCAATTGCCAGAAATTCTGCAACAACAGTTTGGTTGCATTGGCGAGTTGATAAATACTACTACAAGCGAAGATTTAAAAACGCAGCTAAAAAGAGTGGTGAATGAATCTGTTGCAAAAACAACGTTTCAACTCAATTTGTTAGATGCTGCGGGCAAGCCCACCGAAACCGATGTGGCATTTACACTTGCCGATGCAAAAACAAAGATATCGAAGTATCATTTTCACCACACCATGAATGCACGTGGAATGCCCGATACAATTGGTGTTTCACCGCTATTTACTTACAATGTTACGGTGCATACTATTCCACAACTTTATATTGAAAATGTGGTAATGCAGCGCAACATTCACAATGTGATTTCGCAGCCGGCTGCGCAGGGGTTTTTAGAAGTAAAGTTTGATGGCAATGTACCAAAGTCGGCCTCGATAGAAAAAATAAAATGCTTGGTAAAAAGACCCAACGATGCGCAAACACTTCATGTGCAATCGCTAAACTCGACCGAGAAGTATTTGACAGGCAAGTATGAAATTGAAGTGCTAACGCTACCTGTAATACAAGCAACAGTGGTAAGTATTGACCAAACCAAAACTACTACTGTAAAAGTGCCTGCACCCGGCATGGTTACTTTCAATAAAAACTACGAATTGTATGGAGCTGTTTTTATTCACGACAAAGCTGGGTTAAAAAAAATTTACGACCTTAATGAAACCACCAAGTTGGAAACTATTGCGCTGCAACCGGGTAAGTACCGATTGATATATCGTTCTAAGTTTGCAAAAACCATCCACACTACTTTAGAAAAAGATATTGAAGTGGTAAGCGGAGGTTCGCTTTCGGTGAAATTGTAAAACAAAAAAGCTGATGAAAATATTCTCATCAGCTTTTAATAACTGTAAAATTTCAAAAACAAATTGTGGCTATACTATCGGGCTACACTCACGCTGCGCTTTTCGCGAATTACAGTAACTTTTACTTGACCCGGGTAGGTCATTTCTTTCTCAATTTTTTGAGAAATAGTAAATGAAAGTTCTTCGCTGTTTTTATCATCCACTTTATCGGCTTCTACTATTACGCGCAACTCTCTTCCAGCTTGTATGGCATACGCTTTTTCAACACCATCAAAACCTTGTGCCAAGGCTTCGAGGTCTTTGATGCGTTTTAGGTAGCTTTCCATTATCTCGCGCCTTGCACCCGGGCGAGCACCGCTTATAGAGTCGCAAACCTGCACAATAGGCGAAATCACAAATTTCATTTCCATTTCATCGTGGTGGGCACCAACGGCATTTACTACCGATGGATGTTCGCCATATTTTTCGCACAGTTTTGCGCCAAGCAATGCGTGGCTCAATTCGCTATCTTCGTCAGGCACTTTGCCAATATCGTGCAGCAATCCAGCGCGCTTTGCAAGTTTTGGATTCAAGCCCAATTCGGCTGCCATTGTAGCGCATAGGTTAGCAACTTCGCGGCTGTGTTGCAATAAGTTTTGCCCGTATGATGAGCGAAAACGCATTCTACCTACATACCGCACCAACTCTTGATGCAAGCCCTGAACACCCAAGTCAATTACTGTTCTTTCGCCAATTTCAAGAATGTGTTCGTTTAGTTGTTTGTTGGTTTTTGCAACTACTTCTTCTATACGTGCCGGATGAATGCGCCCATCGGTAACCAAGCGTTGCAAGCTCAACCGCGCTACTTCTCTACGAATAGGGTCGAAGCCCGAAATAATAATGGCTTCAGGAGTGTCGTCCACTACAAATTCGCAGCCTGTGGCGGCTTCTAAAGCGCGAATGTTTCTTCCTTCGCGACCTATGATTTGCCCTTTTTGTTCATCGCTATCGAGGTTAAATACACTAACGGTGTTTTCTATGGTAACCTCCGATGCGGTGCGTTGGATAGATTGAATTATAATGCGTTTTGCTTCTTTGTTTGCTTTCGATTTTGCATCGTCAATAAGATCTTTTGCAATAGTAAGCGCTTGGGTTTCGGCTTCTTTTTTCATGCTTTCTACCAGTTCGCGCTTGGCATCTTCTTTTGATAAGCTGCTGATTTGCTCCAGTTTGCTCACAAAAATTTCGTGGCTTTTTTCAAGGTCTTCGCGTTTAGAATTTACTAACGAAAGTTGCTTGTTCAAATTCTCGCGAATGCCGTCTATATCTTTTTCTTTTTTAGAAAACTCTGCTTGCCCTTTCGATAGCTCTGCTTGCTGTTGTTTGATTACAGTTTCGCGCTCTGCAACTTTTTTGTTGCGATCTAAAACTTCGCTTTCATGTTTTGTTTTTAGTTGAATAAAATGCTCTTTGGCTTCAAGCATTTTGTCCTTTTTGGCGTTTTCGCCATTGCGTTGTGCATCGGCAATTATTTTATCGGCTTGTGTTTTGGCATCGGCAACTTTCTTTTCGGCATCGGCAACTTTTTTGTTTGCTGCTTCTTTTGCTTCGGCCTCTATTTTTTCAACCGAGCTTTTGCTGCTTGATTTTCCGATGAAAAAACCTGTTGCTACTCCTGCAAGGGCTGCTGCAATGGAGGCAACTATAATGTAGATTAACATAGACTTTTTTTAATTTATGATGATATAATAGAATACAAGCCCAAGAGCCGATGAAAATAAAATTCGGTTGAGTGCATAGCAGATACAACCTGCCTTGCCCGAACTGTTTTGCCGATTCTTTGCATTACCGAAAAAAGTGGTTAGAAAGAAAACGCCTTTTTGAGCGTTTGTTGAAGGAAGAAAATTTATGATAAAGCAGCCGAAAGCAAATTGTCTATTTCAGCGAGATAACCATTTTCAGTCTTTTGCGATTGTTCATCGCGACTGCGAAGCGATTCAAATTCCACAGCTAACATCAACACACACATTGCCAGATAATCCTGTTTGTCTTTTCCGGCATACAACTTCTGATATTCCTTTATTTTATCATTAACAATAGCTACAGCGCGTTCCACTTTTGCTTCTTCGCCTTTGCGTATCCTAAGCGGATACTGCCGTTCGGCAATAAGAACCTGTATGTGAATTAACGTTTCGCTATTTTCCATTTTCTTCCGATAACTGCGCTATGCAAAGCTCTACGGTTTGAATCATTTCATTCACTTTCCGCTTCAATTCGCTTCTTTCTGCTGCGCTTGTTTCCGATAAATGCTGCGCTAACTTAGACATTTTTATTTGTTCACCTAACATCTTGGTTACTTCGCGTTCTTTTTCTAATTGTTGTTTTAGCAAAAGCACCTCGTCTTCCAACCTTTTGCTATTTTCTTTTAGCTCGCTAACGCGCTGCACTACCTTTCTGGTTTTGCTAATCAGTGCTTCGGTTTGTTGGTGCGTTGTCATTTAGTTTACTTGTAAAACATTGGCGAATTTACAGAACAAAGTATGATGGAAGGCGAAAATAATTAGAACTGCAATAATCATTTCTTGAATCTTTGAAATGATTAAACAACATCAAAGATACTATGCTTAATTGCTGCTCTTCAACCATTTTTGTGCTTGTTCGCAATTGCGGTAATCTTCTTCGATGCGAAAGAAAGTTTTGTCTTTATACAGTTGTATCCAGCGATCCAACTCGCGTTGTGTTTTAGCATTTTTTGCTGCCACTTGAATTTTTGGATAATCCAGTTTCAGGTTTGCTTTATGAGGTTTTGTTTCGCTTTTTAAAAATACTATGCGATAGCCGTTTTTTTGCTCGGCTGTTTTTTCCATTGCCGAAAAAGGCAAAACCTCGGTGTATTCGTTCACTTTAATTTTATCAATAGCAAAAATCAGCGAGCCGTCTATTTCGCTTTTTTCGAAATAAGAACTTCCAGTTTTGTTATTGGTCATTAAGCCGCCAACGGCTTTGGATGTTTCATCCATCGAAAATTTTCCGACAGCTTCTTTAAAGGTGATGGAATCTACATCTAATTGATGTTTGATACTATCCATGGTTTGTTTGCAATCAAGATAGTCTTGTTGCACAAGTTTTGGCTTTACCAAAATGTGCCTAACTTTTAGTCGCTCGCCTCTTTTTTCATCTACAATAATGAGGTGAAAACCAAAAGGCGTTTCTACAATTTCGCTCAACTCACCCTCTTTTAATCTGTAAGCTACGGCTTCAAATTCTGGAACCAATTCACCACGTTCAATCATGCCAAGATTGCCGCCATCTACACTGCTGCCGGGGTCTTCAGAATACAAAATTGCTTGCAACGAAAAATCGGAACCGCCTTCAATATCGGTTCTTATTTTTTTCAGTTTATCCATTGCAATTTTCTTTTGCTCTTCGTTTACCACGGGGAAGCGTACTATCTGCAGCATTTCCAATTCCGAGTTGAAATATGGGATACTGTCTTTGGGGATATTATTGAAATATTCTTTTACCTCGGCCGGAGAAACTTTTAAATTGCCTAATGCTTTGCTGCGCATTTTTTCTGAAACCATTTGCGCCTCGATGTCTGTTCTAAAATCATCCTTCAGTTCCGAAGTGGATTTGCCATAGTACTCTTCCAGTTTTTCTCTTGAACCAAAAACAGAATTGAAGTAGCGGATGCGCCTGTCTAACTCGGCTTCTACTTCATCGGGGCTGGCAACTACGCTATCAATTTTTGCTTGTGCCAAAAAAAGCTTTTCCAGCATCAGGCGTTCAAAAATTTCGCATCTGAAGTTTTCGGGCAGTGGCACAGCCTCGCTTTGAGTTTTTGCTTGTACATACTGCATTTCTACATCCGAAAGCAAAATAGGATTGTCGCCTACCACGGCTACAACTTTATCGGCAATAGATTGCGCATTTGAAGTAAAAGCGAAAACAAAAGCGAGGACAAAAAAAATGGCGCGGTTTATCAGCTCTCTTTTTGGCATTAAATTTTTGTTTTCAAATTGTTGAATATATGATTGCATCATGGTGCTATTACAAGGGGCTTTTTTGATTTTGGTAACATGAAAATATTAAAACCAACGCGGAAGGGGATGTTTGTTTGCTTTACGTCCTTTTGCTGGTTGTAATTAAAGCCCAAAGATGTTTCAAGCGAAACACTTTTATTGATAAAATATGCGAAGCCCAACAATGCGCCTGCATAAAAACCATCGCGGTTAGATGTTTTGCCATCAACAATAAAGGTGGAGGTGGCGTAGCCTCCATGTATTTGAGCAAAACCTTTGTGTTGAGGCTTTTTCTTTTTTCCAAAATAATAGCGCACCGATGGACCTACTTCTGAAAGAAAAGAAGTGGTTTTTTCTCTGCGATAAACATTCATAGAGAATGTAAGCGAGCCGCCAACCGCCAAATTGTTGATTACAAAATACTGCAAGCCGGGCGCCACACTTAGGTTGAAATAGCTGTTGTTGTATTTTGTAGCTGCTACAAAAGTTGATGCTACGTCAATAGCCGCACCCGACATGATGTTGCCTTTTTCGGTTTGTGCAAAAGCGAATTGTGCAGGAAGTGCAAACAGCCATAAAAGCAATGCTGTTAGGTATCTCACATCTTTTATCTTTTGCTTGATGCTACTTAACATAAACCTCTGCATTTTTTGAATTCACGCCATCTTTGTAAACGCGCTCGTAAGTTTGATCAATCAATCTCATTTTGCGCTTTTCTATCAGTATTTTAGAAATATCGGTTCGTGCTAAGGCTAATGGTGTTGGTTCGCCTTTGCGCTTAGTGTCTGTTGTTCTGATAAATAGTGTTGTGCCATCATCTCGTTTAACTTCTTTAAATCTGTTGGTTTGCAATACGCTTTCGGTTTCCTTGTCGCTTAGCGCAAAAACCGATTGTAAGTTTGCAGTTGTGTACCAAAGCGGGTTGGCATAGGCATAAGTTCCTGCATTTGCTTTCGCATAACCTTCTATTCGCTGCTCGTCTTCTTCGCTTTTGTTGGTACTTAATATTATTTTTCTGATGTCCTTAAAATCGGGTGCTTCTTCTTTTAAGCGAATAAATTGTATTAAATGAACATCGTTTTGCAGCGGTATATTTTTACTGAACTCTTCGTAGTATTTTTCTATTTCTGACGAGCGGATACTTGTATCTAACTTATCGGCAATGAGCGCTTTTTCGTATTCGTAAAGTGTAAGTTGTTGTCTGTATTCTTCAATTTTTTTCATGATGCCGGGGTCATCGCTGGGTATGTTTTCGTTTGCTTTTTGCAGCAGCATTTGCTGCTTTACCCATTTATCGGCATAGGCTTTCAGCAATGTTATACTATCGGCACCATGCAATCCTTTTGTTAGACCTTCTACATCGCTGGGATATAGATATACATCGTTTGCGCGCGCCAGGGGAACTTCGTCTTCGCCAATAAAATTTTTCTTAATGTAATTGCAGGAAGAAAGAAACAAAACCAGAAAAGTACAAAACAGTAGATGTGAGATGTGAGACGTGAGAAAGAAACTTTGTTTTCTAATTTTATCGCCAACTCTTCTTCCACCGAAGAAGAGTTGGTGATGTTTTCTTACAAAGTTCAGATTCGTCATACAAATGCAAAATCTATCGGGTTACTTTTTTACCAATGCTTTTAAAACGCTTTCGTTTAAAACAATCGGATATTTTTTGCGCAACTCTGCAATCCAGGTTTTTTCTAAATACTCTTGGTAGTCGCTTACTACATAACCTTTGGCTTCTTTCAAGGTTTTAGGCTCTGGCTCTACCAAACTTTTTACAACAATAAAGCGGTAGCTGCTATCGTCTAAAAGTTTTACGGGAGTAGTGCCAACGTTCCACGCTATTTCATCTACTACGCTGTATTGTCCTTTTTCGTACTTGCCTTCAATAGTAGAAATTTTTGCTGCGGCACCTTCCTTGTTTAGTTTGGTTTTTATGGCGTTTGCATCTTTTTTCTTGTTGGCTAATTTGTATGCTGCGTCAGCAAGTTTTTTATCGGTAGTGTTGTAAATAACTACATCTACACGGTTGCCCCACATGTATTTATTTTTGTTTTGGTTGTGAAAAGCCTGCAAGCCCACAGTATCTTTTACAGCTTTGCTCCATACCATTCTGTCGGTTAGTTCAAAAAGTAAAATGCCATCGCGATATTCTTTCATCAGAGCTTTAAAGTCGGGTTTTTTGTTTTCCAATTGCCCTTCTTCAAAATCCAAAACGGTTTGCGAAACAAAGTTGTCGTAATATTCGTTCAGCAAATTTTCTTTGTTTTTATCGGTTCTGCGTTTTGCATTTTTAGCTACATACGATTCGAAATCGCTTTGAGTAAATGCTTTGCCGCCAATTTCAAACAAAGTTTTTTTAGATTTCGACAACTCCTCAGAATGCCATTTGCCTTGCGCTAAAGTAGAATCTACTTTTTTGAAAAACTCTGCCTTTGCATCGGTAAATTCTTTGAAGTTGCTTTCTTTTTTAATTCTATCAATTAAAATTGTTTTAGCTACTTGGCTGCGGCTGTCGCGCTCTACTTTGCGTTTCAAATCGGCCTTTACATCATTGAATGCCGGAATTGGTTTTTTCTCTAAACGCTTGATGATATGCCAGCCGTAAGCGGTTTTTGTGGGTTTTGAAACATCCCCGTCTTTGGCAAGAGCAAAGGCTGCATTTTCAAATTCCGGAACCATGCGCCCTGTGCCGAACCATGCCAATTCGCCTTTTTTGTTGCGGGTTGTTCTGTCTTCCGAAAATGTTAGCACTGCATCGTCAAAAGAAACGCTGCCCGAAGTAATTGTGTTATAAACCGAGTCTATGCGCGCCTGCACTTTTTTGCGTTGCTCTTCGGTAGCATCTTGCGGAAACTTCAACAGCAAATGTGCTGTGCGAATTTCGCCTTGAGCCGGTCGTGTTTGAACCAATTTTATTATGTG
>CAZYXR010000003.1:51091-64979 GCA_964650845.1 uncultured Chitinophagaceae bacterium | reverse complement strand
CGGAAAGCTAAGTTCCCCGGCTTTCATATTAAACGCAGCTGTTTCAAACGGGTACACTGTTTGAAAAACCGAAAACCAACCAATTTCGCCAGCATTGTCTTTTGCGCTTGGGTCATCGCTAAAGTCGCGAGCCAGTTTTCCGAAGTCTTCATTTTTAGTTAAGCGAGTGCGCAAGCTCAATGCTTTTTTATAAGCAGTTAGCGTGTCTTGCGGATTGGCATTTTCATCGCATTTAATCAAGATGTGGCTCACGTTTACTTCTTTTAAAGAGCGGTCGTAGGCCTCTTGCAACAATTTATCCGAAATTTCTTTATCCGTTAAAAATGATTTTGCCAATTGCTTGCGGTAGCCATCCAGTTCATTCATCAAACCGCTGATGGTATCTAACTTTTGGGCTTCGGCCTCTTTTACCTTCAAACGAAAGTTCTCGTATAGCGCAAGATAATCGCGCAAACTTTTTTCGCTGTAATCGGCTTGATTATTGATGTTGTTTTTAGTGTAAACATATTCGAAGTCTGCCACCGAAACCGGCTCGCCACTCACCGAAAAAAGAACAGCGTTTTTATCTGCCTGCGCAAACACACTTGAGAAAAACAGCACCGATGCTGCTATAAAAAATTGCTTCATACTAAATCTAATGTTTTGTTTTTTTGAGGGTTGCAAATGTGCATATACCACAGTTTGCAAGCGGGCGAAGTTAGTTTTTTTTAACAGCGGAAGAAGTTAAGTTGAATTGGGTGTGTTAACGGCAGAGCAGATTTCAGATTTTTTGTTCTTCACACACCATACAATTGCCGTGAACAAAGCATTTCCCATTCTGCTTAATTCGGTTATTTTTGCGCTCCGTTTTTGAAATCAATAATTAAAATAAACATCATGGCATTTGATATTGAAATGATTGAGAAGGTATATGCAAACTTCTCAGCAAGAATTGAAGCAGCACGTAAAGTATTGAACCGTCCGCTAACACTAACCGAAAAAATATTGTACGCGCATTTGCACGAATCGCAATCGCTCGAAAACTTCCAGCGCGGAGGTTCTTATGTAGATTTTGCGTCCGATAGAGTGGCTATGCAGGATGCAACAGCGCAAATGGCTTTATTGCAATTTATGCAGGCTGGTCGCCCAAAAGTGGCGGTACCTTCTACAGTTCACTGCGACCACTTAATTACAGCAAAAGTTGGTGCAAAAGACGACTTAGCTGTTGCAAATAAAGAAAGCAAAGAGGTTTATGATTTTCTTGCTTCTGTTTCCAACAAATACGGTATTGGTTTTTGGAAGCCAGGTGCAGGCATTATTCACCAAGTGGTGTTAGAAAATTACGCTTTCCCTGGTGGAATGATGATAGGCACAGATTCGCACACAGTAAATGCTGGCGGATTGGGAATGATAGCAATTGGCGTAGGTGGTGCCGATGCTTGCGATGTAATGGCAGGCTTGCCATGGGAACTTAAATTCCCTAAACTGATAGGTGTAAAACTTACCGGAAAATTAAATGGCTGGACAGCACCAAAAGATGTGATTTTGAAAGTAGCCGGAATACTTACTGTAAAAGGTGGAACTGGCGCAGTGGTGGAATATTTTGGCGAAGGAGCCGTAAGCATGAGCTGCACCGGAAAGGGAACTATCTGCAACATGGGAGCAGAAATTGGTGCAACTACTTCAACATTTGGGTACGATGAAAGTATGGAGCGTTATTTGCGCTCTACCGGTCGTGCAAACGTTGCCGATTTGGCAAATGGCATCAAACATCATTTAACTGCCGATGCGGAAGTGTATGCAAATCCAGAACAATATTTCGATCAAGTTATCGAAATCAATTTATCAGAACTGGAGCCGCATTTAAACGGGCCATTTACACCAGATTTGGCAACTCCGGTTTCTAAAATGAAGGAAGAAGCTGGTAAAAACAACTGGCCTTTGAAAGTAGAATGGGGCTTGATAGGTTCTTGCACCAATTCTTCTTACGAAGATTTGAGCCGTGCAGCTTCAATTGCAAAACAAGCTGTGGCAAAAGGCTTGGCTACCAAGGCAGAGTTTGGTATCAATCCGGGTTCTGAACAAGTTCGCTACACAGCCGAGCGCGATGGCTTGTTACAAACATTTACCGATTTGAATGCTACCATTTTTACTAATGCTTGTGGACCTTGTATTGGAATGTGGGATAGAATGGGTGCAGAAAAGGCTGAAAAGAACACCATTGTGCATTCATTCAACCGCAACTTTGCAAAACGTGCCGATGGAAACCCCAATACTTTTGCATTTGTAGCTTCGCCCGAAATGGTTGCTGCTATTGCCATTGCAGGCGATTTATCTTTCAACCCTATTACCGATACTTTAACTAATAGCAAAGGTGAAGCAGTAAAGTTAGACCCGCCAACGGGCGATGAGTTGCCTACCAAAGGTTTTGCGGTAGAAGATGCAGGTTATCAAGCTCCGGCAGCCGATGGCAGCACAGTAACAGTAGTGGTATCTCCAACATCTAATCGCTTGCAATTGTTGGCTCCGTTTGCAGCATGGGAAGGAACCGATTTAAACGGTTTAAAATTGCTGATAAAAGCAAAAGGCAAATGTACAACCGACCATATTTCTATGGCTGGACCATGGTTAAAATTCCGCGGGCACTTAGATAACATTTCAAATAATATGTTGATTGGTGCGGTGAACTTTTTCAACGAGAAAACCGACAGCATTAAAAATCAATTAACTGGCGAGTACCAATCTGTACCTAAGGTTCAGCGCGATTACAAAGCAAATAGCATTGGCTCGATAGTAGTTGGCGATGAGAACTATGGCGAAGGCTCGAGCCGCGAACATGCAGCAATGGAACCGCGCTTTTTGGGTGTGCGCGCAGTGTTGGTTAAATCTTTTGCTCGTATTCACGAAACCAACTTGAAAAAGCAAGGAATGTTGGCATTGACTTTTGTAAACAAAGAAGATTACAACAAAATTCAAGAAGACGACAGCATTGATATTTTGGGTGTAACCACATTTGCTCCAGGCAAAAACTTAACGCTACAATTAACGCACAAAGACGGTTCAACCGAAAGCTTTGAAGTGGCACACACTTATAATGCGCAGCAAATTGAATGGTTCAAAGCTGGTGCAGCATTGAATATTATTCGTGCAAGTGTAGGCGCATAATTTTATTTAAAAATGTATAGTGAAAGGATGAGGCGATTGCTTCATCCTTTTTTGTTTTCCGATTCTTTATAGTGTCAAATGTCAGATAAATCGAAGCGCGCGCAAATTTACATGCACCTCTCCATATTGTTGTGGGGCATTACGGGCGTATTGGGCAAAGGCATATCGCTTTCGGAGGGTTTGTTGGTATGGTGGCGAATGTTATTGGTTACTATCTCGCTTGGTTTGCAAATGTTGCTTTTGGGCAAGTCGTTTTACGTGCCGCGCAAGCTGTTTTGGACAATGGCAGGCATTGGGGTTTTGCTGATGATTCACTGGTTGTTTTTTTATGGAGCAATTAAGTATTCCAATGTTTCTATTACACTAAGTTGTTTTTCTACCACATCGCTTTTTACCGCATTGCTGGAGCCGCTTATAACAAAGAAAAAGTTTAGTGTTTCTGAAATTGCGTTCAGCCTGCTTGGCATTGTTGGTATAGGCTTTATTTTTTTTGATGGTATAGAATATGCACTTGGTATTTTTCTTGCATTGATGGCGGCTTTTGTGGGTTCGTTTTTTAATATTTTCAATAAAAATGTGGTGAATGAGCTATCGCCCGATGTGGTGAGTTTTTATGAAATGCTTACCGGTTTTGTGGCACTTACTTTTGCTATGCCTTTGTACCTTTATATTTTTAAAACCGAGCAGTTGTTTCCATCGGTAAGCGATTGGGGCTTATTGGTTGTACTTGCTTTGCTATGCACACACATTACACTTATTCTTTCGCTTGCTGCGCTAAAACATCTAAGTGCTTTTACTTTAAATCTTGCCATCAATTTAGAGCCGGTTTATGGCATAGCGCTAGCGTTTATTTTCTTTGGCGAAAACAAATTGTTGCAACCGGGCTTTTACATCGGCACAGCGATAATATTGTTTAGTGTGATTGCACACGCACTGTGGCAAAATCGTTTTACATCAAAATAACAGAATACATAGCACATAAATATTTTCTTTGTAGTTATGGGTTGGCTTACTTCACTATTCGGGTCGAAAGAAAAACTACCACCGCTTGAAAGCTA
The DNA here is from genome assembly GCA_964650845.1 of uncultured Chitinophagaceae bacterium. Taxonomy (GTDB): domain Bacteria; phylum Bacteroidota; class Bacteroidia; order Chitinophagales; family LD1; genus UBA7692. The sequence goes on along the minus strand of CAZYXR010000003.1, from coordinate 60,777 downwards.
TGGCGGCTTGGCGGTTGATTTTCACTCGCATTTAATTCCGGGAATTGACGATGGTGTAAAAACTTTAGAGGAGTCGGTTGAGGTGGTGAAAGCATTGATACAGTTGGGCTTTAAAAAAATAATTACCACTCCGCATGTAATGACGGATGGCTACAACAACACCAACGAAATTTTGCTTACAGGAAGAGATGAAGTGCGCAAGGCACTACAAAAGGCCGGCATAGAAATTCCTTTTGAAGTATCGGCCGAATACTATGTAGATGAAACTTTATTGCCTAAAGTAAAAAGCAAAAACCTTTTGACCTTAAAAGACAATTTTGTTTTGATAGAACTCTCGTATATGTCGGCCCCAATGAGTTTAACAACCTATATTTTTGAGCTAAAATCTGCGGGCTACAAAGTTATTTTGGCGCATCCCGAGCGATACCCGTTTTACTACCGCAAAAGTGTGGAAGCATACGAAGAAGTGCGCGAGTTAGGTGTGTACTTTCAAATGAATTTAGGTTCGTTGGCAGGCGTATATGGCAAAGGCGCACAGCAAGCAGCCGAAATGTTGATAGATGCCAACATGATAGATTTTGTGGCTACCGATATTCACAACATGAAGTTGATTCCAACCTTTAAAAATGCGCTCGAATTGCCTTACGTTCGCAAAATAATTGAATACGAATATTTACTGAACCGCCAACTGCTGTAAAATGCCATTTATTGAAACCGGATTGCCCGATTTAAAAGTTTGTGAACCTAAAGTTTTTGCCGATTCGCGCGGTTATTTTTTTGAATCTTTCAACCAAAACACATTTGCCGATGCCGGAATTGAAAGTGTGTTTGTTCAAGACAACGAATCTAAATCGAACAAAGGCGTAGTGCGCGGTTTGCATTATCAGCATGCGCCTTTTGCGCAGGCAAAATTGGTGCGTGTTGTGAGGGGAAAAGTGTTAGATGTAGTATTGGATATTCGTAAAGGTTCACCAACTTTTGGCAAGGTGTATTCTATTGAATTATCGGCCGAAAACAAGTTGCAGCTATACATTCCACGCGGTTTTGCACACGGCTTTTCGGTGTTGGAAGACGAAACTATTTTTCAATACAAGTGCGATAATTTTTACTCGAAAGAAAGCGAAGGCGGCATAAGATATAACGACCCTTCATTAAATATTGATTGGAAAATTGACGAAGCCGAAGCAGTAGTTTCCGATAAAGATAAAGTGCTGCCGCTTTTTAAAGATTGTGTAAACCATTTTGCATTTTGATGAACATATTAGTTACCGGAGCAAATGGGCAGTTAGGTTGCGAAATTCGCTCGCTTGCCAATTCGTTTTCTGCTTTCAATTACTTGTTTACCGACTCTGCCGAGTTGAATATTGCTGACGAAGCAGCCATTCAAAAAATGTTTGCCGAAAACAAAATTGACGTTTGCATAAACTGCGCAGCATACACTGCGGTAGATAAAGCCGAGAGCGAAAAAGAGACCGCTTATTTAGTTAATGCCACTGCGGTAGAATTTTTGGCAAAGGCTTGTGCGGTTAAAGGTGCAAAGTTGATTCATGTTTCAACCGATTTTATTTTTGATGGCACTATTGCGCGCCCAATTTTAGAAACCGATACACCAAACCCGTTAAGTGTTTATGGCGCAAGCAAATTGCAAGGCGAAAAATCTGCGCTGCAATTTGCGCCCGACTCTATTGTGTTTAGAACATCGTGGGTGTATTCATCTTTTGGCAACAATTTTGTGAAAACAATTGTACGCCTCTGCAAAGAAAAATCGCTGTTGAATGTTATTTACGATCAAGTAGGCTCGCCAACTTATGCGCGCGATTTGGCACAAGCAATTCTTAGTATTATGGTCGATAAAAACAGTTTAGAAAAAAAAGGTGTTTATAATTTCTCAAATGAAGGTGTGTGCAGTTGGTACGATTTTGCCATTGCCATTCGCAATCTTGCACAACTTGAAACGCCTATTTTTCCAATAGAAACACACCAGTATCCAACACCCGCAGCACGCCCTAAATACAGTGTATTAAACAAACAAAAATTCAAAACTACTTTCAATCAAAATATTCCTTACTGGCAAGATAGTTTGAAAAATTGCTTTGAAAAACTGAATTGAACTACTGCGCTTTTTTTCTTCTAAGAAAGAAATAACTGGAGTTATTGTTTGATGATGGCGCTGCAAACTGAACGGGTTCCCAGTTATTTTCACTTATCCATTTTAATGCCGGAGAGGTGTTGTCGTAATCGCGCGACCACTTGCCGTATTGCGCGGTAGAAGCCTCTGCAACAACTTCAATTTTTTCATCGGTGCTTAGTTCTATTTTGTATCGTTCGCCCGAAATCAAATAGTAACGCAATACAGCATACTCGTATTTTTCTTGTGCGTTTATGGTAAATGAAACAATGGCAAAAAATGCAGTTGCGAGAATTGATTTTATCATCTATGAAATAATTTTCGTTGCGCAAATGAAACAAAAGAACGGTTTTCGCGAATGGATATTGCTAATTGATTTGTTTAGAACAGCACTTTAATGTTCAAAATCAGCAATTGAATTTTAATCTTGCAATCATAAATCATATTCGTTCTCTTTACGCAGTCTTAAAACAAAACAATAATGGCAGAGGCAATTACACTTGGCAGAATGACCGACACAATGGAGGAAGGCTTCTTGGCGGATATTACAATCAAGGTAGGCGATAAAATTAAGGTGGGCGATAGCATTGCCGAGATAGAAACAGATAAAGCAACACTTCCGTTAGAGTCGTATTATGCCGGAGTGATTTTGCATGTAGCTGCCAAAAAAGGCGATTCGCTAAAGATTGGCGACCTAATTGCCATTGTGGGAAAAGAGGGCGAATCGTTCGAAAACCTTTTAACGGCAAAAAAAGAAGAAAAGCCTGCCGTTGTAGAAGAAAAAGCAACAATTACAGCAGAAACTAAAGTTGAAAATGTCGCGCCTGCTGCAACACAACACCAAAGCGCAAGTGCCGATGGTAGAGTAAAAGCAAGCCCATTGGCAAAAAAACTGGCAGCCGAAAAGGGTATTGACATCAATAGCGTTAAAGGCAGTGGCGAAGAAGGCAGAATTGTGAAGCGCGATGTAGAAAATGTAAAGGCTGGTGGCGTTGCAAAGCCGGCATTTGTTGGCAAAGAATCTGCGCGCGAGGTGCGTGTGTCGCAAATGCGCAAAACTATTGCCAAGCGGTTGAGCGAAAGCCTTTACACAGCTCCGCACTTTTATCTTACTGTTGATGTGGCAATGGATAAAGCAGTTGCTTTGCGTACCGAGCTTAACAATATTGCCGAAATAAAAGTGAGCTTCAACGATTTTGTGATAAAAGCAGTAGCCTTATCGCTGCGCGAAAATCCAAATGTAAATACTGCATGGCTTGGCGATGCTATACGTTTTAACGACCATGTACACATTGGCATGGCAGTGGCGGTAGAAGATGGCTTGGTGGTTCCTGTAATTCGTTTTGCCGATGGAAAAACCTTGCAGGAAATTGGCAGCGAGGCGCGCGCTTTGGCACAAAAAGCAACTTCAAAAAAGCTATTGCCCGAAGATATGCAAGGTAGCACATTCACCATTTCTAATCTTGGTATGTTTGGTATCGAAGAGTTTACAGCTATCATCAATTCGCCCGATGCCTGCATACTTGCAGTAGGCGCAATACGCGATGAAGTAGGTGTGGTTAACGGTAATATTCAGGCGATGAAAAAAATGAAAGTAACGCTTGGTTGCGACCACCGTGTAGTAGATGGCGCAACGGGCGCAAAATTCTTGCAAAGCGTAAAAAAGTATCTTGAAGAGCCGTTGAGATTGGTGCTTTAAACAACTATACTTCAACACTTTTTTTTCTGCCATAGCTTTCGCCATGTTGCGAAAGGTCTAAACCCATTTCTTCTTCCGCTTCGCTTACGCGCAGGCGGGAAATTTTGTTGGTGAGCAAGAGCAATAAATACGAGCCTACAAATGCATAAGCCGATACAATTACCAAACCGATAAGGTGCATTACAAAAGTTTTTGTTTCGCCATAAACCAAGCCCACATCTTTTGCAAAAACACCCGTCAATATCATGCCGCAAATTCCGCCTACACCGTGGCAGGGAAACACATCTAAAGTATCATCCAAGTTTGATTTGTTTTTTGTAGAAACAGCCAGATTTGAAATTATGGCCGATATAAAACCAATAAACAAGGCCTGCGGAATATTTACAAACCCTGCCGCTGGAGTAATAGCCACTAAACCAACCACAGCACCAATACAAGTGCCCATTGCCGAAACTTTTTTTCCGCGAATGGCATCAAAACCTACCCAAGCCATCATTGCCGAGGCAGAGGCAACAACCGTAGTTACAAATGCCAACACTGCTGTTTGATTTGCTCCTAAAGCAGAGCCGGCATTGAAACCAAACCAACCAAACCACAACATTCCTGTGCCCAACAAAATGTAGGGAATATTTGCCGGCTCGGTGTGCGCATTGCTGCCAAAAGATTTGCGCTGCCCAAGCACTAAAGCACCTGCCAGTGCAGCGTAGCCGGCACTCATGTGTACTACTGTGCCGCCAGCAAAATCAAGTACACCCAATTTGCGCAAAAAACCATCGGGGTGCCAGGTCCAATGCGCCAAAGGCGCATAAATAAACACCGAGAACAAACACATAAAAACTAAATAACCGCTAAACTTTACACGCTCGGCAAAGCTGCCTGTTATTAAAGCCGGAGTGATAATGGCGAACTTCATTTGAAAAGCAGCAAACAACAATAGCGGAATGGTTGGCGAAAGCGCAGCGTTGGTATTTAACCCAACACCTTTAAATAGGGCAAAGTCGAATGGATTGCCAATAATGCCATGAAAACTTGTGCCAAACGAAAGGCTAAAAACTACAGCAACGTACAGCACAGTAATTACACCAAGCGCAATAAAGCTTTGTAGCATAGTTGAAATGATATTTTTTTTGCTCACCATGCCGCCATAAAAAAACGATAAGCCGGGTGTCATCAATAAAACCAAACCCGAGGCAGAAAGCATCCAAGCCAAATCGGCCGTGTTTATTCCTTCTGCAACAATCGTTTCTTCAGGAAATTTTACAAACAAGCCTGCACAACAAATAATAGATAAAATTATAAATGGGATGTAGAATTTTGACTTCATTGATAGAAATTTTGAAAAAAATTTTCAGAACTGGAGGCAAAACTAATCTTTAAGAAGAAAAAAAATCACATATAATATTTTATAATATAGAAAAACCTTGACTTAGAGCCAATGAGTAAGAAATCGAAAAACCAAAACCAACAAAGTAACTATTTTCATCGCTCAATAAATTATAGATATGTCAATTGTTCGTCCATTTAAAGCGTTGCGCCCGGCAGCAGCGTTGGTTGCAAAAGTTGCTGCACTTCCTTACGATGTAATGAACTCTGCCGAGGCAAAACTGATGGCCGAAGGCAATCCACATTCGTTTTTGCATATCAGCCATGCCGAAATAGACTTGCCCGAAAACACTAATCTGTATGATGAAAGTGTTTATGCCAAGGCAGCAGAAAATTTAAACAAACTGATTGCTGAAAATGTATTACAAAAGGAACAAACAGATTGCTTCTACATTTATTCATTAACCATGAACGGGCGCACGCAAACAGGCTTGGTGGCTTGCTGCTCTATAGAAGATTACTTTAACGACATTGTAAAAAAACACGAATTTACTCGACCCGAAAAAGAAGAAGATCGCATCCGCCACATGAATGCTTTGCAGGCACAAACCGGACCCATTTTTTTAGCATATCGCGATAATGATGCTGTGAATACAATCATTACTCAGTTTAAAAACGAAGCTCCGATTTTTAGTTTTATAGCCACCGATGGTGTAAAGCACGAAGGTTGGAAAATCGAACAAGCTACCGCCATAAAAGCTATTCAGCAACTATTTGAAACCGATATTCATTACACCTATATTGCCGATGGTCATCACCGCGCTGCCTCTGCTGCCAAAACCGGTGCAAGGCTAAAAGAGGCCAATGCAAACCACACAGGCAAAGAAGATTACAACTATTTTTTGTCGGTGTTGTTTCCTGCTTCTGAGATTGCAATTATGGATTATAACCGAGTTGTAAAAGACTTAAACGGGAGGAGCGCAACAGAACTGCTGAAGGAAATAGAAAGGCAGTTTGTAATAGAGCAAGGCAATTTTAATGTTGCAAATGTTAAGCCCGCACAACTGCATCAGTTTGCTATGTTTTTAGAAGGTGTGTGGTATCGCTTAACTGCAAAGCCGGAAATTGTTTCACCCGACCCGATTGGTGTTTTGGATGTAACTGTTTTGCAAAAGTATTTGTTGCAACCGCTGCTTGCTATTGACGATCCACGCACCGATAAACGTATAGATTTTGTAGGCGGAATTAGAGGATTGGAAGAGCTGGAAAAGCGCGTAAATACTTGCGAAATGAAAATCGCTTTCGCACTATATCCGGTATCGTTAAATCAATTGATGGCCATTGCCGATGCCGGAAGTGTGATGCCCCCAAAAAGCACTTGGTTTGAGCCAAAATTGCGCGATGGGCTGTTTAGTCATCAATTTTGAGTTGATACAATAAAGGGTTATAGCCCCTCTAAATCCTTCTTTACAAAAGTATGATTGCGGGTGTGGTAATAGGTATCTGATTTTCGTTTCAGCTGCATACTGTTGTTGCCAAATAATCTTGAAAGCATGGCTAAAGGAAACAGAAAACCATAGAAAATTATGGCAAGAATTACTTTGTTCATTACCCAGCCCATTGCTTCGGCAAGTTTCATCCAAGCCCAATGAATTTTTGCTGTAAGCCACTCGAAAAACATGCCGATAACGCCAAGCGCAACCGAGGCATAGAGCAACTGAATTGGATGTTTTTTTACAACCAAAAAAATTACTACCAAGGCGGTACACAAGGTAAGTATTGTTTCATTTTCTTTTGCTCTGTTAGGCTGCATAGTGGTGTATTACAAATCGAATTTTATACCTTGTGCCAAAGGCAATTGTTTGCCGAAGTTAATGGTGTTGGTTTGCCTGCGCATGTAGTTTTTCCATGCATCGCTACCACTTTCGCGCCCGCCACCGGTTTCTTTTTCGCCACCAAAAGCACCGCCAATTTCGGCACCGCTGGTGCCTATGTTTACATTGGCAATGCCACAATCGCTGCCTGCTGCCGAAAGAAAATATTCTGCTTCGCGCAAGTTTAATGTCATAACCGATGATGAAAGCCCTTGCACCACATGGTTGTTGATGGCTACGGCTTCTTCAATTGTGTTGTATGGCATGATGTAAAGTATAGGTGCAAATGTTTCGTGCTGCACAATTTTCATGTTTGGTTTTGCTTCAACAATACAAGGCTTTACATAGCAACCACTTTCAAAACCTTTACCTTTTAAAACGCCACCATCTACAAGCGTTTTCCCACCCTCTTTTGCTGCTTGCATTATCGCTTTTTCATATTGTTTTACAGCAGCTTTATCTATCAATGGTCCCACATGGTTTTTTTCGTCCAAGGGGTTGCCGATGCGCAATTGCGCGAATGCTTTTTTCAGTCGCTGTTTTAATTCGTTGTATTTAGATTGGTGAATAATCAACCTGCGGGTAGTGGTGCAACGCTGCCCGGCAGTGCCTACTGCGCCAAACACAATGGCGGGCACGGCAATATTCAAATCGGCAAATTCGCTTACAATAATTGCATTGTTGCCACCCAGCTCCAACAAGCTTTTGCCTAATCGCGCAGCTACGTGTTGCGCCACGGCTTTGCCCATGCGTGTAGAGCCTGTTGCACTTACCAGCGCCACCCGCGTGTCTTTTGCCATCAACTCACCAATGCCGGCATCGCCAATTACTAAGCCGCTTAAACCTTCGGGCAAGTTATTTTCTTTAAAAACCTGTGCGGCAATTTTTTGGCAAGCTATGCCGCACAATGGTGTTTTTTCGCTGGGCTTCCACACACACACATCTCCGCACACCCAAGCCAGCATTGCATTCCAGCTCCATACCGCCACCGGAAAATTAAATGCACTGATAATGCCTACAACTCCCATCGGATGCCACTGTTCGTACATTCTGTGCGCGGGTCTTTCGCTGTGCATTGTCAATCCATGCAGTTGGCGCGAAAGCCCAACGGCAAAGTCGCAGATGTCAATCATCTCTTGTACTTCGCCTAAACCTTCTTGTAAACTTTTACCCATTTCGTAGCTTACAAGCGAACCGAGTGCATGCTTTTTTTCGCGCAGTGCATTGCCTATTTGCCGCACTATTTCACCGCGTTTTGGTGCGGGCATTTCGCGCCATTCCAAAAAAGATTGCTGCGATGTTTTAATTACCGTGTCGTAATCTTTTGCTGTTGCCGCAAATACTGTTGCAATTTTTTTTCCATCTACTGGCGAAAATGAATCAATGGCATTGCTCTTTGTTTTAAGCCACGCGCTGCCGGTAGATGCGCCAAGGTTGTTGCCGGCAATGCCTAATTCGCTAAGAATATTTTGTATCATAATTAAATGCTTGGTTGCAGCAAAGGAATGATTTTCTGCAAAACAGTTTGCTTGGCAAACACATTCGTTATTATTTTTATCTTGCGACTATGGCAAAACGCGCGGTAAAAATTTGTGTAATCTCTGATGTCCACTTGGGCTTTGTAGGTTGCCGCGCTAAAGAGTTGCTGCGCTATTTAAAAAGTATTGACCCCGAAATTTTGATTCTGAATGGCGATTTTATTGACATTTGGCAGTTTCGCACATATTATTTTCCAACCTCACACTCGCGCGTTTTACAACGCATTTTTAAGTATGTAAGCAGCGGCAAGCAGGTGTATTACTTAACGGGCAATCACGATGAGCTGCTGCGCAAATACAGTGGGTTGCAGCTTGGCAATTTTGTGTTGGACGATAAACTTGTGCTCGAGTTGGATGGTAAAAAACATTGGTTTTTTCATGGCGATATTTTTGATATTTCTATTCACGGAGCTAAGTGGCTGGCCAAGTTGGGCAGCCTTGGCTACGAATTGATGATACTACTGAACAAGCTGGTAAATTTTGTGCTGGAGTTGATGGGGCGCGAAAAATCTTCATTCAGCCAGAACATGAAAAAAGCAACAAAGCGCGGTGTAAAAAAGCTGAACAATTACGAAGTAACCGCAGCCGAGGTGGCTGTAGAAAATGGTTACGATTTTGTGATAAACGGGCATTCGCATCAGCCGGGTATCAAAGCAATTCGTACCGATAAGGGTAGTGTTACTTATGTAAACTCGGGCGATTGGGTTGAAAACATGACAGCACTGGAATACAACAACGGTGCATGGAAAGTGATTTATTACAAAGACCTAAAGTTTGATGACGACTGGCTGAAAATTGATTACAGCGATTTGCCGTGAAGCCAATAAAATCTGCCATTTTTGGCGCAACATATTTTACAGGCTTGCGTTTTTCTTTTGCCAAACAGAATGCTGAAAGGATTTTTTGCCACACTTAATTTTATTGCCGTTGTGCTGATGTTTTTTTCGGCCGCTGCTGTTTATATCAATCCTAATAGTGTTTGGCAGTTTTCGTTTGCAGGGTTTTTGTTTATGCCGCTGATGATTGCCAATGCAGCGTTTGTAGCGTTGTGGTTGCTGGCGCGAAAATGGTTGGCGCTGTTGCCTATGTTGGCCTTGTTGCTTTGCTATAAACCGGTGTTGCGT
>CAZYXR010000003.1:49842-51081 GCA_964650845.1 uncultured Chitinophagaceae bacterium | reverse complement strand
TTTAACTTTAAAAAGCAACAAGAAAAAGGGGTAAAAGTTTTAGTATGGAACGTGCGCAACTTTGATTTATACAACTGGAGCAAAAACCTTGAAACCCGCGCAGAGGTGATGGACTTGATAAGGGATGAAAATGCCGATATACTTTGCCTGCAAGAGTTTTATACCGATAGCGGCACCTTGATGAACAACATAAAATATTTGGTGGATACACTTGGTTATACTTATTGGCATTTTGAACCAACCGTAGAGGTAAACCGATGGCACCACCGAAAAAAAATTGAACAAAAATGGGGCGAAGCTACTTTCTCAAAATTCCCCATAGTGAACCGTAGCAGAGTTGATTTTACAAACTCGCGAAGCAACGATTGTATTTATACCGATGTGCTGGTAAATGGCGATACACTGCGAGTTTACAATATGCATTTGCAATCTATTCATTTAGACGGGCACGATTATTCTGCTTTGCAGCAAATGGAACAACAACAAGAACCTAACTGGAAAAACATCCGCAAAATTGCCCGCAAAATGAAGAATGGGTCGCGTTCGCGAGCATCGCAGGCAGAGCAGGTGGCGCGCAGCATCCGTAAGTTTAAAGGCAAGCAAATTGTATGTGGCGATTTTAATGATGTGCCCGTCAGCTACACCTACAACAAACTTGCAAATGCTAACAACATGCAGGACGCTTTTGTTGCAAAAGGTTTTGGGTTTGGCAAAACGTTCATCAATCCATATTTATATTTGCGTATTGATAATGTGCTTGCCTCGCAAGAAATTCGCATCAATAGCTGGCGCACCAACCCAAAGGTGCTGAGCGATCATTACGCAGTAAGTGTAAGTTTTGATTTGTAAATCACTTGTTGGCTATACAAGATAGGTGGGCAAAAATCCGTAGGCAATGCAACAGAAAATTTACTGCTTTATGGAGTACATTTCTGCTTTTTCTGCTTTTAGCAATATCAAAAGTTCCTTGCCTATTGCTGCTTGCACAATTGGCGAATTGTTTTCGGGCAAAGCCAAAGTTTTTGTGCTTAGGGTTTGCATATCGAACGCATAAAGATTTTCGGCATCGTTGTAAATAATAGTTTCGGCTAAAGCCTGAAATTTTTCGAGTCCTTTTACCGGAATAGTTTTTTTATAGCTGCCAAAAACATCAAACACAAAAATACCCTGCGAACTATCGTTCATAAAAATAATGTTATCGTATTCGAGCATGAAATTGGGCAAAGGTGTTTTTGTAAG
>CAZYXR010000003.1:550-49832 GCA_964650845.1 uncultured Chitinophagaceae bacterium | reverse complement strand
ATGGGTTGGCCTTCGCGCAGCACTTTGCCGGTTTCGTCAATTTTTTTCAAACTGCGGCTTACATTATCAAAATACCAAATTCTGCCATCGGTAGAGCCGCATACAGCAGTAACGGTTGGGTAGCCTAATTGCAAAAAATCGTAGATAGAAAGAGGAGCAAGAAACTTGTCTAAAATCACAGCCTTCATCACATCGGGAAAGAACACCACAATTTTAAGCGGATTGGTAACATCAATGCTGCCAATGGCTCCGTAGCGATACTCTTCGTATGGGTAAAGCAATTTGCCATCGGGCGAAAATTTTTGCAGCTTGTTTCTGCCGGCCACGTAACCGTTGCCCAGCTTATCAATAGCCGAAAGGTAAGCATCGGTGGTGTGCGTGGCTATCAATGCAAAATTTCTTTGTTGTGCCGATAACTGAACAATGAAAAATGAAACAAGAAAAACAGAAAGAAGAATGCTTCGCATTTGGCTAAGGTAATTTAAACCACGGGTTTAAACTGTTCAAAGCCTTGTCTGCAGCTAAAACAAAACCTAATAGCACGGCATAAAGTAGAACCGAATGGCGAGTTTAAAGTAGTGTCAATGCTTCCACAATGCGGGCAGCGCACTTTATTCAGCATCGCTTCCGACACTTCGCCCTCGTGCAGCGCGGGTGGTGCAATGCCAAATTTGCGCAGCTTTTCGCGGGCGGTTTCGCTCATTAAATTGCTGTTCCATTGTGTTTCAAAATCCACATCAACCACTACATTTTCAAAACCAACACTTAGTACTGCGGTGTAAATATCTTTTTTCATTACATCAATTGCCGGGCAACCCACAAAGGTTGGTGTCATTACCACCCTAACCATGTTTTCTCTTTCTTCTACTTTGGTAACAATGCCCATATCCACTACCGAAAGCACCGGAATTTCAGGGTCTTTCACCTGCGCTAAGGCTTGCCAAATTTTTTGTTCGCTTGTCATGTTCTCTTGCATCGCATCTAACATTTCAAGTCTATCTGCTTAATTTACAACAGCGATTTTTGTTACACATTTTTCTTTGCCCAGTTCGTTGGCGCTTAGCACGGTGTAAACGCCTGTGGCCACTCTTCGGCCCGTGTAGGTATTGCCGTCCCAAATCATTTGCCCGCCATTGGCTTTGCCTTGATGTACCAAAGTTCCGGTGGCATCGGTAATTTTCACATAAGCATCATCAACCAAATTTTTTATGGCAATGGGTCCGGTGTAAGATGCTTCTACCGGGTTTGGATAAGCCAATGCGCTGCTGCATTTTTCGCCTCCGGCAATGGCATCGCTTTTATAGCTTACCAAACCTTGTTCGGTGGCAAAAAACACTTCGCCCGTTTGGTCGTTCACTGCAATATCTGTTATGAAGTTGGAAGGCAAAGGGCTGTTTTCGGTAGTGAATTTTAGTATTTCTTTTTTGCCGTCAGCCGAAATTAGCCACACACCGCTGTTGGTGCCTACCCACTTTCTGTTTGCTGCATCTACCGCCAAAGCGCGCACAACCTCGGTTGAAAAAAGATAGCCGTTGAAACCATCGCGCTCTACAATTATTCTTTGTGCATCGCAACCGTTTTGGCTTAAAATACTGCGGGCACAAAAGAAAATTTCAATGCCTTCGTCTGTACCAACCCACACTGCGCCATCTTTATCTTCTACCATGCAGTTTACTCCACCGTTGTTTAGCCCGCCACTGCCTTTTCCGGTACCAACAATTCTATAAACATCATCGCTGAAATCGTCAATGCTTTTCCCTTCATAAAACACCGAAATAACACCCGGGCGCAGGCTCATCCATTTGTATCCATTGTCGGTGATAATCATTTTTTTGCCAAGTACATTGTACATATAGCCCGGAAACTTTACCCATGTTCCATCAGCCTTGCGCACAGTTAATGGGCTGGCGGCATAACCATTTTGGATCCACAAATTGTTTTGTTTATCTAAAGCTATTGCCGTTGCTTTGGTGCGTGGTGGGTCGCCAAGCGCAAAGGTTAGTGGCGAGTTGTATTGATCGTATTGTTTGATGCTGCTTGTTTGCAAATCTATTTCTGCCAAGCCCGAATAGTTGGAGCCTAACCATGCTTTTTTTCCACCATCGGTTGCAAGCACCGCTACTACGTCCGGAAAGTCGTTCAGGCTTGGAGTAGAATATTGGTTGAAACTTGTCCATTTATCGTTTTGATAAACGAAAACTCCACTGTAGTTATAAGTTGGCCCCCACGATAAATCGGCACCGCCTCCCGATACCCACACAATATTGTTTTGTATAGAAAGCGAATACGCATTGGGGCTTATTGGCCCATCTGGCACAATGCGCTCGCCATTTTTGTAAATGCCATACCAAGCATCGCTATACCAAACCGTACCATCGTTGTCTGTAAAATAGTTTACCGGAACATTCCCCGAATTCTGTAATACCTGGGTAGTAGTGGGTGTTATTTTTACCACTCGGCCCTGCGATAAATCGGGCTTGTTTTGAAGTATAATCAATTCATTGTTGTAGTTCTCTAATCGCAAACTTCTCCAGCCGCTTTCATAAAACTTTTTCGACCAAATGCTTCCATCAAATTCGTAAAGAGTGTCGTTTAGCAAGGTGTAAAAAGTGCCGTTGGCATACTCAACCGCAATTGGGTTTCCTGTCGGAAGTCCATCTACGGCAAGGTGCGTTTGCCAGGTGTTGAAATTTAAAAGGTTAGGAGCACTTAGCGAAGCACTTTTTATGCCTTCTGCAGTAGCAGCAAAAATTTTGTTGTTACCTGTGGCTACATCGTTAATTTTCACGTTGCTACCGTTGGCTCCAATTACGTATGTTTCTGCAACTTCCTTTTTTTGTTGGTTGATGGCAACTACGCCAACATCTGTGGCTAAGTAAATTCTTGCCCCCGAGTTGCAGATGTTGTTGATTGTCTTTGTACCTGCTATAACCTTATTTTTTAAGTCTGGAATGTTGTATAAATCTGTGCCGTCAACCAGCAAATCAATATTGCTGTTGTTGTAGGTAATTGCCAGTGTTTTTGTGCTTTTGTTATAATCAATCTGCTTTACACCTACATCGCTCAATACATTTGCTTTGTCGAAAAAATCTATGGTGCCATCGGCTTTGTTGTAGGCAAAAAACGATTGCGCACTTGCAGCGTAAACTTTGTCTCCGGCATCTTCCATTCCGCTATTGTTGCTGAACGAAAAATGCAATTTCCACGTGCCGATGGGTTGCGAATACGACTGAAAAAAAGCAACAGAAAAAAGAAAAAAGAGTAGTTCTTTCATATCACGAAATTAGAAAACCGATGCAAAAACGATTGCCAAACTAAAATGTTGTGCAACACAAGCGTAAAACCTTCGCCAAGTTTTGCAACTCCGCTAATGTTTGTAATTTCCGTTTTCAAAATTTGAAATTGAATCTCGCTTCATACATAGACCATACCATTCTTAAAGCCGACACATCGGAAGAAGAAGTAATCAAGTTGTGCAACGAAGCGAAACAATATGGCTTTGCAGCAATTTGTATTCCACCATATTTTGTTAGAAAATGCAAGCAATGGTTAAAAGACACCGATATAAAAATTGCCACAGTAGTGGGCTTTCCGTTGGGCTACGCACACACACCGGCAAAAGTGGAAGAAGCACGCAGGGCAATAGATGAAGGTGCTAATGAAATTGACATGGTGCTGAATGTAATTGCATTAAAAGCCGGTGATTTAAACTACTTAAAAAATGAACTTACCAGCGCGGCTACAATTGTGCAGCTACGCGGTGGCAAGCTAAAAGTGATATTGGAAACAGGCTTGCTAACCAAACAAGAAATATTAACCGCCTGTAAATTATGTGCCGAATTAAACGTTGACTTTGTAAAAACATCTACCGGCTTTACCGAACAGGGCGCAACAGTAGAAGTGGTTGAATTGTTAAGAGCAAATCTCCCCAAATCAATCAAGATAAAAGCAAGCGGAGGCATTCGCGACAAAGCATTTGCCGAAGCACTTATCAAGGCCGGTGCCGACAGAATAGGAACATCAAAGGGAGTGGAATTAGTTAGCTGAGAGTTATGAATAAAATAAAACTACAAGGGACGAAGGACGAAGGACGAAGGACGAAAGGTAATCCCCAAAAGCGCCCACTGCCCACTGCTTATTGCTTACTGCTTACAGTTTACTCTTTACTGTTTACTTTCTCAATAAATGCCCAAGAAGGCAACACTATACACCAAGATGAATCGCTGAAAAATCTGCTTGAAAAGTACCGCGACTATCAACAAAAAGTAGATGTTACCGATGGGTATAGAATACAAATTACATACACCACCGACCGAGACGAAGCCTACAAAGCAAAAGCGCGCTTGTATAAAGAATTTGAAACTGCAAGTTCCTACATAGAATACGAACAACCCAACTACAAACTTCGTGTTGGCGACTTTAAAACAAGGTTAGAAGCAACCGCTTTTTTGCAGCAAGTTATTTTGCTTTACCCCGGTGCTTTTATTGCAAAAGACAAGGTTAAAATTAAGTAGCAGGGTTTTCGGATATTCTGTTTTTACTTTGTTGTTTAAATATTGCAACATGCAAATCTCAGCTACCATCATCACCATTGGCGATGAACTTCTGATTGGGCAAACCATTGATACCAACAGCGCGTGGATTGGTCAGGAGTTGAACAAAATCGGCATCAGAATTTTTCAAAGACTCGCGATTGGCGATGATGAACAGAAAATAACCGATGCTTTGAATCTTTCATCAGCACAAACTCAACTTGTAATTATTACCGGAGGCTTAGGACCCACAAAAGATGACATCACCAAGAAAACTTTAGCCGAATATTTTGGCGTTGGCTTTACCTTCTATGAAGAAGTGTGGGAGAAAATGAAAACCATTTTTGAAAAGCGCGGTAAAGAAGTTTTAGAGATGAACCGCAGCCAGGCAATGTTGCCTGCAAACGCCACCATGTTGCCCAATATGCGCGGCACGGCACAGGGTATGTGGTTTGATGAAAAAGATGTTGTGTTTGTTTCTATGCCCGGTGTGCCACACGAAATGAAACACCTGATGGAAAAGCAGGTGTTGCCGAAATTGTTGCAACACTTTGAGCTTCCGAAAATCATTCACAAAACATTGATGACTTCGGGTGCGGGCGAATCGAGTGTCGCAAATTTACTCAGCGATTTTGAAGCCAATCTTCCTTCATATATGAAACTGGCTTACCTGCCTGAATTGGGCATTGTGAAACTTCGCTTGAGCGCTTATGGCGAGGCTACGGAGCAAGAGGTAGATGAAAAATTCGCTCTCTTGAAATCGCTTTTGCCTGAATATGTTTTCGGTGATACAGAAATCGCTTTGCAGGAACAAATCGGCAAAATGTTATTGGCAGAAAACAGCACACTCGCCTCAGCCGAAAGTTGCACAGGTGGTTATCTGTCGCATCTCATCACTTCTGTTGCAGGTAGTTCGGCATATTTTCTTGGAAGCGTAGTTAGCTACCACAACGATGTAAAAACAGGCTTGTTAAATGTTGCTCCCGAAACCATTTTGCAGCATGGTGCAGTAAGCGAAGCCACCGCGGCCGAAATGGTGAAAGGAATTTTGCAACAAACAGGCGCAACTTATGGCGTGGCAGTTTCGGGTGTGGCGGGCCCCGGTGGCGGCACACCCGAAAAACCCGTTGGCACAGTTTGTTTTGCTGTGGGCAACAGCGAACGCATCATCACACGCAAGTATCATTTCTTTCCATCGCGATTGGAAAACATCAAAGTAAGCGCAAACACTGCCATGAATTTATTGCGCAGGTTTATGTTGAAGGAGATTTGAGTTTGTGCAGATTACAATCTCTTAACCCTTATTCCACATAATTATCTCATTTTTGGGGCATGGTAAAATATCTCTCTGTTTTAGCGGTTGCGCTGTTCTTCTTTACTCAAACTTTTTCGCAAACTGTTACCGCTCGCCCTAAGTTGGTAGTAGGCATGGTTGTGGATCAAATGCGTTGGGATTACCTCTATCGGTACAGCGAAAAATATACAGGAAACGGCTTTAAGCGTATTTTGAATGAAGGCTATGCCAACGAACAAACTTACATCAGCCATTTTCCTTCGTACACCGCCCCCGGGCACACCGGTATTTACACAGGCAGCGTGCCGGCAATTCATGGCATCACGGGCAACGATTGGTTCGACCGCGATGAAAACCGCATTGTGTATTGCACCAACGACACTTCGGTAAAATCTGTAGGTGGCGATAAAAAAGTAGGGCAGCAATCGCCTCACCGATTATTAACAACTACTGTGTGCGATGAACTGCGGCTGGCAACAAACTTTCGTTCAAAAACAATTGGTATAGCTTTAAAAGATCGTGGCGGAATTTTACCTGCAGGCCACACAGCCAATGCGGCTTATTGGTACGATGGCACCAACGGAAACTGGATAACAAGCTCTTTTTACATGAAAGATTTGCCCGAGTGGGTAAAAAAATTCAACAACAAAAAACTGGTGGATGCTTATGTAAAAAAGAATTGGAATACCTTGTTGGAAATGTCGAAATACTGGGAAAGTACCGAAGATAATATGTGGTACGAAGCAACCCTTTCTAACGAAGATTTGCCCGTGTTTGAACACAAACTTACAGACCTTAAAACTGCCGGAACGGAAATCATTAAATCAACTCCGTTTGGCAACACACTTACTTTTGAATTTGCTAAAGCTGCTGTAATTGGCGACACCTTGGGCAATCGCGGCATTACAGATTTTCTTGCAGTAAGTTTTTCTTCAACCGATTACATTGGGCACACCTTTGGTCCCAACTCTATAGAAATGGAAGACGCTTACATTCGTTTGGATAAAGAGCTTTCAGATTTTCTTAGCTTTTTGGATGAAAAAGTGGGCAAAGGCAATTATCTGTTTTTTATGAGTGCCGACCACGGTGCGGCTCATGCTGTTGGTTTCAATAAAGATAATCATGTGCCGGCAGGCAATAAGTTCGATAAACAAATTTACAATCAGTTAGATACTTTTTTGCAGCAAACCTACGGTGCAAAAAATATGATTCATGCAGTTATCAATCAGCAGGTAGTATTAAATTACGAAACGCTTGCTACTGCAAAAGTTGAAGTTGAAGAAGTAGCCGCAGCACTCACTAAGTATTTAGAGAAAGAACAAGGTATTGCCCGGGTTATTGATATAAGAGAAGTAAACGAAACTACCATGCCCGAGTGGTATAAAACATGCCTGAACAATCAGTATAATCCAAGGCGCACAGGCGATGTGCAATTGCTTTTTGATCCGGCATGGATGAGCGATTTTCCAAAAGGTACCACACACGGCAGTATTTTTTCTTACGACACGCACATTCCATTATTGTGGTTTGGCTGGGGTGTAAAACACGGAAAAGATTATAGCCGCACCTACATGACAGATATTGCACCTACGGTAGCTGCACTTTTAAAAATTCAAGAGCCAAATGGTTGTGTTGGTAAAGTGGTAACTGGATTGCTGAAGTAGTAATTTAAAGCCTAAAAACTTACACATCTTTATTGCCTACATTTATCTATATCAAAACAGTAATTACATAAAATGGGTATCGCAAAATTTTTTGAAAAACAAATTGTAAAACATCTTCCATCGGTTGCCCGCGCAGTACAACGCAGCATGGCCGATGAGAAAAAAATAGAGTTGGTTAAAAATGAAATGCGCAACAATCTCGAAATGGTGGATTCGATGTTTCCATACCGAGATAAATATGCCGTAAATAATACGATGCCCGAGAAGTCATCCTCGCGCGAAGATGTTTTGAAGCAGATAAAAGAAATGCACGCAGCAGAAAGCAGCAGTTGGAAAGGCGGTAAAATATCTGGTTCGTTTTACCATGGCGACCAAGACCACTACGACTTTTTGAATGAAGCATTTTCTTATTACTCGCAGGTTAATTCTATTCAGCGCGATGTGTGCCCATCGCTTACAAAATACGAAGGCGAAATTATTGCCATGACCCTCGGCTTGTTTAATGCCGATGCAGTAAACAAACGCAACCCGAAAGAAAAAGCCTGTGGCTCATTAACTACTGGAGGCACCGATAGTATTTTTCAATCGGTTTATGTGCATCGCGAGTGGGGAGTGGAAAAAGGCATTGCGCAACCCGAAATTGTGTTGCCAGCCAGTGCCCACCCTGCATTTTTTAAAGCCGCACATTACTTAAACATAAAAGTGCTAACTGCTAAACTGGATGCAAATTTTCAAGCAGATGTAACAGATATTGAAAGTAAAATATCGCCCAATACGGTGATGATAATGGGTTCGGCCGGAAATTACGGGCATGGTATAATTGACCCCATAGAAAAACTTTCGGATCTTGCCGTAAAACACAAAGTGGGGCTGCATGTAGATTGTTGCTTGGGAGGCTTTATTTTGGCTTGGGCAGAACCTTTGGGAATTGCTTGCCCGGTATTCGATTTTCGTTTGCCGGGTGTTACGGCAATTTCGGCCGATACACACAAATATGGCTATTCATTAAAAGGCACTTCCACTGTATTATTCAGCAATGAAAAGCTAAGGCAATATCAATACAGCGGCTATGTGGATTGGCCGGGTGGTGTGTATATTTCTACAGGGTTCAATGGCAGTAAATCGGGTGGACTTTTTGCTGCTACCTGGGCTGCCATGGTGCATTATGGCAAAGAAGGTTACATGAAACGCGCCAAACAGATTTTTGAAGTGAATAAAAGAATGAAAGATGTAGTTCGCAGCATTCCTGAGTTGAAGTTGATAGGCGACTCGCTGTTTATTACTGCGGTTAGCTCCGATCTTTTCAATATCTACCATGTAAACGATTATTTAAAAACCAAAGACTGGCGCATGAACGGGCAGCAACATCCAAATGCTTTTCATTTTTGCAT
The DNA here is from genome assembly GCA_964650845.1 of uncultured Chitinophagaceae bacterium. GTDB lineage: Bacteria > Bacteroidota > Bacteroidia > Chitinophagales > LD1 > UBA7692. The sequence continues at coordinate 40,951 of CAZYXR010000003.1, read as the reverse complement.
CACCGGGCCGCAGGTAACCAATGCAGGTATTGTGGAAGAATTTGAGAAGGATTTGAAAGCCGCTGTTGAATATGCAAAAGCACAAAAAGGCGACCCTAAATCGGCAGCTATGTATGGCGGGGCGGGTAAAGAAATAGACCCTTCGATGTACTTACCTATGCTGATTGCTTATACCGATGTAACGCAAAGCACTTATCCGTTTTAAGATTTTGTTGCTTTATAATCTTCTTAAAAAAATCTTAAACGGATATACTTTCTTATATGATTGTGTAATACGAATTTCATAAAGGATTGGAGATTGCAAATTTTATTTTCAGATGCTGCGTCCAACTGCCGTTAAAAGTATTTCAATCTAACTGCGCCCCCAGCACCACATTTTTTTTAAAGCGCTTTACCTTGCCTTGCAGGTTGAAAATTTCTGCCATTGCAGTATAAATTCCGGTGCGGGCTTTTTGGTTGTCGTTGTCGATGCCATCCCATTGAAATTCACCTTCTGCGCCAAGCAATTCAGCCTTCACCAAATATTTTATCTCACGACCAACGGCATCAAAAATTCTTATAGAAGCACGATAGCCCGCTTCGGTAAATTTATAACGGATAAGTGTAAAATCTTTTATGCCATCATTATCGGGCGTGAAAACTTCGGGCTCAACAGCAATGGCATCATCGGCAATTCCGGTACTGTAAAATTGCGAGTTCAGGTAAGTTGGTGTGCCAAAACCAATGTCGCTGGCGGCAGAGTGCCAGTTGCTTTGTGCATTTGTCGGCTTGTTGAAATCAATGCGTTCGAGCGCAACGCCATTGCGGTCGTCAATCAAAGGATACTGCCATTTATCGGAATAGTAAAAGCTGTCAATGATACTGCCATTAAAAAGTTTTAGCACTGCAATGCCTTCATTGTCGGGAAAGTTTGGAAAGCCTTTGCTTACCACCAACAATTCGGGGTGCTTTACATGATATTGATTTGCTACCACCGAAGGGTTTGAGGTAAACACTAAGTAATCTTTCGGAAACATAAGCAGCGATTCTGCGAGGGTGTCGCTTGCTTCTAACACACTTGTGGCATCTGTCACATCGCGCTCTTCAATTACAATTTTTGAAAGGTCAAAAATCTTATTCGAGCGATTGTAAATTTCCAAATAGTCAACACCCGAGGTAGTTGGGTTAAAAAGAATTTCGTTGATAACAATATCCTCGCGATTGATGGTGTCGGGCACTGCAAAGCGAGCCGTGTCGTTGATTCCAATAGAGTTGCCTATGCAATCTTTTATTCCATTTACTTTTATGGTGTAAATAATTCCGGCTTGAAAAGGTTGTGCGAACTGCAATAAAATTCGTTTAAAATCATATTGCACAGCCTGAATGTTTGCTGGATTCCCAACGCCATTATTTACTGAATAAAAACTCACATTGGTGCTGAACGCGCTATCTAAACTTTCGGTAAAGGTGATGCCGAGTGTTGTTGAATTTACCAAAGCAGCTCGCGCGATATTGGGCAACAACGCATCGGGGTTATTTTTTGCTACCGAGTTTTGTGTGCCGGGTGTACCGCCCAGGCTGTTTTCGCTTTCGGCCCAATTTTCATTACCGCTGCATGGGTTGTTGGCATCTATCATTTCCAGCGCCCAGCCCCCGCTTTTCTTTACATTACTTTTGTACCAAGTATCCGAATACTCTATGTAATGAATCAAATTGCCGGCTGCATCTTTTAGATAAATTTTATCGCCAGCATTGGTAAGCGATGGAAAACTTGTAACAGCCATGGGATACGTAAAATTTGCAAACTCGGCTGCAGCACTAGTGCCGCACACCACAAGATAAGTGTTGGGCAGCATCACCACGTCCGAAAGTTTAGCATCGGTTTGTGTAGAAACTTTGCCCAGCTTCCAGTCTTTTAGCGAAATAGCTTTGTTGCTGCGGTTATACAATTCAATGTATTCGTAGTTGGGCAACTGCACCACGGGGTCGGGGTCGGCCATTACTTCGTTTATCACAATATCAAACCGTTCGGCACTGCGCGAAAAAACAAGCTGTAAAATTTGATTTTGCCCCACAACACCAGCGCAATTACTGATGTTCTGAATGTTTAAATTGTAAAGAATAGTGCTATCTAATTCTTGAATAAATGTAAGCAACACGATGTTGCACGCTATGGTATCAAACACAGCCGTGGCAGGGTTGCCAATGCCATTATCAATAGAATAATTGCTTGGGTTTGAAGCTGTAGCTGCATTGGCGGCCTGCGAAAAAGTAAGCTGAATTTGATGCTGGTTTACAATAGTTGCGCTACTTGCTATAAATGGAATTTGAAGTGCTGCATTGTAGTTAGAATTTTTTTTGCCCGGTGTGCCACCGCTTACATCATTGCTGCCAAGCCAATTGTTGGCATCGGGCAGGCACAAGTTGTGTGGGTTAATTAACTCTAATGTGTAGCCACCATTTTTCTTTACTGCATCGGCATACCATTCATCGCTGTACACAACACTGTGAATCGTGTTTCCTGCAGCATCTTTCAGCGTCAAAGAATCCTTATCGTTATTTAATGAAGGCAACGAGCCAACGCCAATGGTGATGGCTCCCAAAGCCTGAAACAACTGTGCGGAATCATTGCGCACAATTATCGCAAAGCTATCGGCCGGAATGCTGATAGCTGGCAAAGTGATAGTGGACGAAGCATCGGAAAACTTCCAGCCATTTACATTGATGGCAAAGGCACTACGATTGTATAGCTCTATAAATTCTACAGCAGGTAGGCCAACTTTTGGATCAGGGTCTGCCATCAACTCATTGATGATTAAATCGTGCTTTGATGGAACAAAGTAATTGAACAGAATGTTTTGAGCATTCATGGCATTACCTGCTAAATCTTTTACGTTGCTTATTGCTATGGAATAACTGCTTGCATTTACAAAAGGGTTTGCAAAAGCCAAATGCACTAAACTTTTATTGTTGGCATCTACGGTTGCTGTTGAGGGGCTTCCAATGCCATTGTTTACAGAAAAGTTGGCAACATTTTGCGCTGTTGCGGTTTCAATGTTTTCCGAAAACAACACATCTAACTGCGTGGTCGAAGCAATGCTTACATTTTGTACAAATGGTTTTGTGGTATCGCCAACAATTTCACGAATCAACACATCATCGAAGTGATACATGTTGAAGCGCGAGGCGGTGGTGTAGCGTCCAAAAAATCCAAAATATGCCGTAGTGGTGTAGGTGTTTTCTGTAAAACTTCCATACAAAGCATAGTTGTTTCCACCATTTTTATCTGCATACACCTCCCAGTTACCACCCGCTTTTCTGGCAATTCGAAAGGTGATGTTTGCTGAGGTGCTTGAGCTGCCAATTACCTCGGCATTGCCGGCAAACACAAGCGCGGAGCTTGTTCCCGTTTGCCTAAAAATTTTAATGGTATCGCTCGTTCCCGTTTCGCCCAATTGAAGGTAATAGCCATTGAGCGAACCGCGCAAGTTTGCATTGTTGCTCGACAAGTACACTCTTGTGTAGTTTGTAGAGCTTGGATTGAAATCCAATTTTACCCGAAACAAAAACTCTGTTGAATCCATTAAAGCATTGGCGGTACTCAAAGCCAACGTATCGCCAGCCGATGAATTGCCATTGCTTTGCAATTCAAAACTACCGTTTACCAAAAACTTTGCAGCATCACCGCTCCATGCCGGATTGCTGGTAAAATCGCCATCGCTGAAATCGTCTGTTACTTGAGCCGTAGCCGAAACAAAGAGAAAAACAAAAAGTATTGATGCGCAATGCTTCCAAGTCATCGTGCCGAAAATAATATTCTTTATGTGTTTGCGTGCATTATGGTTTTTTGAAAGTTTTTGCGGCTTACCGCCCTCCGCACACAGCATTGCAACAAGCCGCTGTGGAAACCTTTTTTGAGCTTACTGCTTTTCTAAGAACACAATACTATTTTTTTGTAAGAAGCGTTTTTGAAAGACTTTAACTATTTCAATCGCTTTCAAACTATGATAATTGATATTCTGTTTGTAGTATTTGTGTGTGTGGGTTTTTGGTGGGGCTATACCAAGGGCATTATCTATTCTTTGTTTTCGCTTGTTGCATATTTTTTAGGCATAGTGGCTGCACTTAAATTTTCGTATTTGGCAGCAAGTTTTGTAAAAGAGCAGTTGCATCCAAACCCTACTGTTACTGCAATAATTTCATTCATTTTGGTATTTGTAATTGTTGTGTTGCTGGTGCGCTTTATTGCATGGGCTTTAGAAAATGTACTGCAATCGTTTTCGCTCAATTTGCCCAATCAGGTTATTGGCGGTGCCATTCATGCCATTGTGGGCATTTATGTGTTGTGTGTTTTGCTTTGGTTTGTAAATAAGTGGGGCGCATTGCCCGAGGCCCAACGCAGCAATTCGCATGTTTATCCTTACATTGCCGATATGGCTCCCGATGTAATTGATTTTTCGGGCAAAGTAGTACCAATGTTCAAGGATGCCTTTCATGATTTTGAAAAACTATTAGATAAAAATACTTGATACTGTTAATTGATAATTACGATTCGTTCACATACAATCTGCGCGATTACATTGTACAGATTGGGCACGAATGTTTGGTAATTCGCAATAACGAAAAAACCATTGAAGAAATAGACGGCATTGCATTCGATGCGGCTGTTATTTCACCGGGGCCCAAAACCCCAGCGCAAGCTGGTATCACACTGCTTTTTATTAAAAAATATTTTCGCACCAAGCCCATTCTTGGCATTTGTTTGGGGCATCAGGCAATAGGAGCGTTTTTTGGATGGGAATTGATAAAGGCACAGCAACCCGTGCATGGAAAAACATCGGTTATTGAAACACAACCCAATCATTTTTTGTTCAAAGGCTTGCCTGCACAATTTGAGGTGATGCGCTATCATTCGCTGGTTTTAAAGCAAAATAACATTTCGGAAATTGAGGCGGTGGCACATACCCTAAACACGCGCGAAATAATGGCGTTGCAACACAAAACCCTTCCGCTAACGGGCTTGCAGTTTCATCCCGAGTCGGTTTTAACTCCTTTAGGAATAGCCATTTTGCGCAATTGGTTTGAAACTGTTTTGCAGCACAACGTAGCATTGTAAACAAAAAAGATATTTTTACCGCCATAGGAAAGCACAATGAAATTTGATATAAAACAAGAAGGCAAGTTTCGCTACTGCGAAGAAGGTGAAGGTGAGGTAATTTTATTGCTTCACGGTTTGTTTGGTGCGCTCAGCAATTTTGCAGATGTAATAAATTATTTCTCTAATCGCTACAAAGTGGTAATTCCCTTGCTGCCGCTATACGAATTAGAGTTAGATAAATCTACTGTGCAAGGAATGGTAGATTACGTAAAAGAGTTTGTGGACTTGAAAGGCTACAAAAACATGAACCTGATTGGCAATTCATTGGGTGGGCACATAGCTTTGGTTTTTACCATGCAACACACATCGTTGGTGCGCACCATTACACTTACGGGCAGTTCGGGCTTGTTTGAAAACTCTTTGGGTGATAGCTACCCGCGCAAGGGCGATTATGAGTATGTAAAAAAGAAAACACAAGAAACTTTTTACGATCCAAATGTTGCCAGCAAAGAGTTGGTAGATGAGGTTTTTGACATTGTAAACGATCGCAACAAAGCATTGCGCGTGGTGCTGATAGCAAAAAGCGCAGTAAGACACAATCTGCGCGATGAAATTCCCAACATCAACATTCCTGTAAATTTAATTTGGGGAAATAACGACAATGTAACCCCACCATTTGTAGCCGAAGAGTTTCACAAGCTATTGCCAAACTCCGAAATTCATTTGATAGAGCATTGTGGCCATGCGGCTATGATGGAATTGCCACAAGCGTTTAATAAGATAACCGATGATTTTCTGACAAAAAAATTACAATCCTGAATACAACCTTAAGATGTTTTGCCTGTCTTAACGTTGTATTAAGTAACAAGCATGTCGAAACATTTGTATAATAAATCACAAACGCTCAATATGTTAGCAAAGCACCTCATAGCAGATAATATTCCACCGCTAAAGCCAAGCGACAGTGGTGAAAAGGCATTGCAATGGATGCATGAATTTGCAGTACACCAATTGCCTGTGGTAAAAGATGGTAAACTCATCAACCTGATTTCGATGGAAGATGTGATTAACGCCAATGATTTTACACTTCCGCTATCTGAATATCGCAATTCGTTTGCGCATCCATTCGTTTACGAACACACCCATTTGTTAGAAGTAATTAAGCTCGGCAACAAGCTCAAAATTGGTGTAATTCCCGTGTTGGACGAAGAAGAAAACTATGTAGGTTTAGTGTCTGCCGAAGATATTTTGGGTGCACTGGCTTCATTTGGTTCATTAACCGATGAAGGAAGTATCATGGAGATTGAAGTTTCACTAAAGGATTTTTCGCTTACCGAAATTGCCCGCATAGTAGAAGGTAACGAAGCGCAGATATTGAGTTGCTACACAAACATTCGCCAAGATGTAGCCAAAGTGGATGTAACATTAAAGCTCAACAAGACGGATTTGTCGGTAATAGTTGCGGCATTTGAGCGGTACGATTATCAAGTAAAAGGCGTTTACCAAGAAACCGGTTATACCGAAGATATGAAAGATCGCTACGATTCTTTGATGCGCTACTTGAATGTATAATTGTGGCAATTTAGCTCGGTGTTTGAAAGATTATTTTAGTCTTTCAGCCTTCACCAAATCTTTTATCGAAACATCGTTAATAAACACATCTTTCAAAACAGCATTGCCGTTTTGAACGCTTACCGATGCGTAAGCAATTTTTGTTGTGTCGCGCGCAAGTTCCCAGTACATGCTTTCGGCCAAAGGGGCTTTAGACTCCTCCATGTAAAAGCGATTAAAAGGATATTCAATATTCAATTGATGAATGGTTTGAGTTGAATCTTTTTGAACCACTACATAATTGAGTTTCGCCTTTACATAATCGTTGCTTTCTGCGGGTGTTTCTTTTACTACATCGGCAATTTTTGCAAACCCATCCTTGTCTGTTTTCAATAAAACATAAATGCTTTGCCCGTTGTGCCACTTTTCGTTATCACTTACCTCAAAAGTATTTTCAGCAAAACTTAATGTAACATATTTTCCTCTGAATGGATCGCTGGGGTCAATTGGAGCTGTTTTGAATTTATAATTTTTGCCCGCTACCAATACATTTTCTCTGTCAAAAATCATTTTTAATGGCACGGCAAATTGAGCCAACACCATTGCCACAAAAAGAACAATCAACCACTTTTTATTGTTCATGTTTTTTTCGTTTTTGAAGCATAGAATAATTGGCTGCAAAAAAACCAACGCCTACCAATACAAACAAAAAGCCACGTGCCACAAACGACATATCGGTGTCAAAAAATCTACAAATTATAAGTGCGGTAATAATCAACAAGCCATAATTCAAAATACCCAAGTGATTTTGTTTTGAGCCGCGCACCACTGTGTAAATGCCAATAGCTAATGCAGACAAATTGGTAAGCACTGTGGCTAAAACATAAGAACCCATGCCCGCCACAAAAATTAGAATAAACCATACAAAGACAAGTTCAAGTGGATCAAAAGGCGCATTGGGCTTTTGTTTTTGCTTGTAAAAGAAAAGTGCTAATGCCAATATGCTTATTAAAACCGCCACAAAAAATTCGGGGGAATTCAAGATCAAATTTTGTTCATTCAATTCTTCCCAAAACCATTTAAAACTAAAAACAACCAACATGGCTACTGTGCCAAAACCACCTATTTTTTTGTATTCGTTGTTTACTTCAGCAATAAAAACAGAGCCTATTAAATAAAACAAACCAAACAAACTCATGTATGCAATTGCCATAAATGCTTCGGAGTTTTTGGCTACTGTGCCCAATGCAATAAGTATTGAGTACAAAATAATTCTATGGTGAAAAGCAATAAAATTGCTTGAAACATGGTGCTTAAATAGCTGAAAGTAATGCGGCAAGGGAATCAACAGCAGCACCCAATACAAATGTGGATTGCCTCCGTCATAACGCGCCCAATAGCCTGTTTCGCTTGCATAATAAGTGATTCCTATAATGAAGCACAGCGAGGCAATAGATGAACGCATTACGTATATCAACGGAGAACAAAGCAGCATCCATGCAAGTAGAAATGAAGCAAGGCTGCCACCAAGATTGTATATCTGGCTGATAAGCGAAATGCACGCGCCAACACTCATAAATAAAAATGCCGAGGAGGCTTCGCGCCACGCAATGCTGTCAGGTTTTTTTTGCAAAGTATATGCACAGGCAAGTTGCCCAGCTACCAAGGGCACAAAAGCCAATACGGTTTTAAACCAGCGCGAAAGTTCATCCCAATTATGCGCAATTATCAATATGATGCCCAAGCCAACCAACAAAGCACCCAATATGCCAAAAGCTATCAGCAGGCGGTTTTGCGGCTGAGGGTTTTTTTGAAAATAGTAATGGCGGATTTGCGCGGCTGTTTCCTCCGATATTATTCCTGCTTCAATAAGTTCCGGCAAGTCTTTAATCATTGTAGAACTATTGTATGTATGCTATCTGTTTTTTAAAACGAAAGCCCTTTGTGTGCGCCATCGCAAATTGGTAAAATTTTGCTCATGCCACATCGGCAGATGGATATTTTTTCTTTTTTAGGGAGTTCATTTCCATCCTCATCAATAATTACAAAATCGCCTGTTATGGCAACTGGACCACGAGCTTTCAATGTAATTACACAAGCAGCACTTTTATCTTCGGTAAATGAATCCATAAATATTATTAGCGATATGCAAAAATGAATAATAAGACTTAATGCAACAAAGTGATATTTCCACTTTCATTAATTTCATCGTTGTCTTTGTTCAATGCTTTTATGTACCAAACATAAGTGCCCATGGGCTGTAACTTCCCTTTGTAAGTGCCATCCCAACCTTGCGAAACATCGTTGGTTTGAAACACCAACTGCCCCCAACGGTTGTAAACGCTAAATGTTTTTAATGTGCCAATATTCATGTTGCGCGCTATGCGAAACACATCATTTACACCATCGCCATTTGGCGAAAAACCTGTGGGCAACAATAGCTTAGTGAGCGGCAATACTGTAATATAAACTGAATCTACCGACACGCAACCGGCAGCATTCAATGCATACAAATAGTACCATTGCGAATTTTCGGGCGTAGCAGTTGTTGAAAGTTCAAAGGGCGATTTTACTACCGTTCCAGGAAACCAGTAGTAATCTAAACCATTTGTTGAGCCATTCAATAGCACTTCGCTATCGCGGTAAATACTGGTGTCGTTTCCGGCATCAACAAGCGGCAAATCCAACACAACAATATTTACGGTATCAGTTTTGGTGTAGCAATAATTATTAACCCGCAAAACATATTGTATAGTTGCCGGAGGCGAAAAAATTGGGTTAAAAATAGTTGGGTTTGAAACGTAAGTAGCAGGCGACCACAAATAAGATGAAGAGCCTTGATCCGCCACCGTAGCAGAACCATCTTGACCTTCGCAAATAGGCTTTTCGTTTTCTAAAATCAGGTTCAAACTCGGATCGAGAAAATACACATTCACCGAATCTACATTTACACAACCATTGGCATCGGTTCCGGTAACGTAATAAGTGGTGTTTTGTAGAGGGCGCGATACCGGGTTAAACACCGTTGCATCTGAAAGCCCCGTGGTGGGCGACCACACATACGTTACACCACCGGTTGCTACCAGCATTACGCTATCGCGAAAGCTTCCGGCACTCAAACATACCGATGTATCTACACCCGCATTTATTGCCGGAAATCCATACACGTTTATTTGTACCGAATCTTTGTTAGAACAACCATTAGCATCGGTACCTTGCACCACATACATTATGGAAGATGTGTCGGTGGTTGCAATTGGTGTGGCCGAAGTTGGGTTGTCTAATCCGGTAGATGGAAACCACACATAGCTTACACCGCCTTGCGCATCTAATTGAACTTGTTGAAAAGGGCAACGGGAGCTAATTTTTGGCGAAGCAGCAATTGTAGGGAATGGATTTACCATTACTGCTTTAAAAAGCGTATCACTACACCCTTTATCGCTTACTACTATCAAGCGCACAAGTTTGCTTCCGGTGCTTGGAAACGAAAATAATGGCGAGCGCACAGATGACGTTCCTATACCGTCAAAATCCCAATCGTAAGTGGTAATGCCACCGGGCGAAATGGTAGAGGCATCATTGAATAATGACGGTTGGTTTTCGCAAACTGCGGGAGCATCAAAATCGGCATTTGGTTTTGGATGAATGATTGCTGTGTCGCGAAAAGTACCCGAGCAACCTCTTGCGTTTGCAACGGTAAGTGTAATTGGGAAAGTACCCGGAGAGCTATATTGTTTTGTTGGGTTGGGTTGGGTGCTGTTTGTGCCATCGCCAAAGTTCCAAAACCAACTGGTAACACTTCCCGAGGTTGAAACTGTTTTGTCTTCTAAATTTAAGCTCACATCTAAACAAGCAGAATTGATACTGGATACAAATTCAAAACCCGGAAAAAACACAGGATATACCTTCACAATTGCTTCGGCAGTATCGTAGCAACCTTGCCCGTTAATTTCTTTACTTACAATCAATGTAACAAGAAATGTACCCGTGTCGGGGTAAACAAAAGATGGATTTGTAAGATTAGAAGTATCGTCTGTTCTATTTGGAATGCCAAAATCCCAATGCACAGTGAGTGGCGTTGTGGTAGGCGGAGGGTTGAAAATACTTGCATTAAAAGTAATTGAACTATCGGCACATTCAACGGTATAAACACCGATTCCTGTAGTAGGATCAATAGAATTTGAAGGAATTGCAGCGATTGGAATGTTGCATTGCACAACATTAAACTGAAAATCGCGCGTGGTAGAGCCAATTAGCACCCCGTTGTTGTATTCATCAACCTGCACACCTACAATAAACTGGCCTTGTGTGTTGGGCGTGCAAGTAAGAATGCCGGTAACAGAATCAATGCGCATTACACCGCTATTGGGCGGGTCGTTCAAAGGGTTTATGGGGCTGAAACTATTTTGATAAATCACAGCATTGTAAGCTCCCGGAATTGTGGGGCACACACCGCCAGTTTGTGAATTTGGGCTTGGGTCGGGGCAGTTGGGGTCGGCTCCATCAAAAGGTGCCGATAATGAATAGCGCAATACATTGCCATCGGGGTCGGTAGCAGAATGGTCAAAAATCAAAGGGGCATTGTTGCAAATAAATATTGGAGGAAAGTTATCGAACCGTGGCGAGCTGTTCGCGCTGTTTGCCACCACATCGGTACCCGGAATATGCGCAGCAAAGGTAGCACCCTGGTCGCCAATCAAGTTGTTGGTAATGTTGCGGCAACACCTTTGATACATCAAATTGTATCCACCACCAATAGGAGGCAAGTTTACTGTTCCTGTATAAACAGCTTCTTCTACGCACACATCGGTAGTAACCAAGCAAGGGTTATTTACCACCGATGAAAGCTGGTTGGAACCCGGAAAAGGCAAACCCAGTTGGGTGATAATAGAGCCGCCCGAATTGGTGATGGTAACATATTCGGTAGCGGCAAAAGCAGCACAATTAAAACAATTGCAATCGCGAAAAAGCTTAAGTGTGATGCGATATTGATTGCCACCAAGAAAATCGTAATACAATTCGCCCCCCACAATGTGCGATGCACGCATGGTAAAAACTGATGAAAGCAATAAGAGAAAGGAGAATAGCTGCTTCAATATCACGCGAAAATATCAATCTGTTTATTGAAAACGGTAAAAAGTTCAAATTGGTTGGTTGGGTCAGGCTATTTTGTCTTTGTGTTTTCAAATCCCAATTTGCCCATGTGGTTTGTATTCATACGGAGATGAGCGAAATAATTTAGGTTTGCAAAAAATGAGTACAACCAAAGTTATTATTACCGGTGTAGCAGGATTTATAGGTTTTCATTGCGCAAAGCACTTGGCAGAACAAGGTTTTGCAGTTGTAGGTATTGATAACCTGAATGACTATTATGATGCAGATTTAAAACGCGCGCGCTTAGAGCAATTAGAAGCGTATAAGAATATCGATTTTGAAAAAGCAGATGTAGCAGATTATCCAACTTTAGCACATCTTTTCAAAACCTTCCAGCCGCATTATGTTATTCATCTTGCAGCTCAAGCCGGAGTGCGTTTTTCTATTACCAATCCATTGAGTTATGCCGATAGCAACCTCACCGGTTTTGTAAATATTTTGGAGGCTTGCAGAAATTACAATGTGAAACATCTCATTTATGCTTCGTCCAGTTCGGTGTATGGCGCAAATACAAAAGTTCCATTTTGTGAAACGGATACCGTAGAGCAACCCATTAGTTTGTATGCAGCCACCAAGCGAGCTAATGAGTTGATGGCTTTTACCTACTGTCATTTGTACAAAATTCCGGTTACGGGGTTGCGCTTTTTTTCGGTTTATGGCCCGTGGGGGCGGCCCGATATGGCTTACTTTAAATTCACCAAAGCCATATTTGAAGGTGCGCCAATTGATATTTATAACAATGGTGAAATGGAGCGCGACTTTACATACATTGATGATGTAGTAAGTGGAATAAATAAAATAATGTTGATGAAAAGCGAGGTTGATGGCAACCGTATTTACAATATAGGCAATCACCGCCCCGTTAAACTTGGTTACTTTATAGAAACATTAGAAAATTTGATTGGCAAAAAGGCCATCAAAAACTATTTGCCCATGCAGCAAGGCGATGTATTAAAAACCTATGCTGAAATTGCCAAAATAACTGAGGATGTTGGTTTTATGCCAACCATAGATATTGAAGAAGGCTTGAAAAATTTTGTTGATTGGTATAAGCATTGGTCAAAGCAAAAAGATTAGCATTATTAGTTTTTTGTTGTTAGCAAACAAAAAATGCAGAATGGGCTAAAATCAAAGTGTTACATTCGCACTGCAAAATGTAAAGCACACAGCCAATTGAAAGTATAATATGGAATCGTTAAAAGACTTATTCACGTTTATGATGGAGCGCAAAAAATGGTGGTTATTACCCATAGTTATTGTGCTGTTATTGGTAGGTGTTTTGGTGGTTATTGGTGGCGGCAGCGCTGCGGCTCCTTTTGTTTACACATTATTTTAACCGCGTAATTTTTATAACAAAAGCTATTACATAAAGGCAGTGAGCGATAAGCAGGTTTGGACAGAAATTATTTCACCTCAGCGGGGGTTGTTTGATGTAAGATTGAGTGAGCTTTGGCGATACCGCGATTTGATAGCACTTTTTGTAAAGCGCGATTTTGTTTCCATTTACAAGCAAACTATTTTGGGGCCATTGTGGCTTTTTATTCAGCCGCTGTTTACTACACTCACCTTCTTTTTTGTATTTAATAAAATTGCAAACATACCTACCGATGGTGTTCACCCGGTTCTGTTTTATCTTTCCGGAATCACGCTGTGGACTTATTTTTCCGATTGTTTTATTAAAACATCCAACACCTTTGTTGGCAACGCAAGTATTTTCGGCAAGGTGTATTTTCCGCGCCTTACTACACCCATTTCGGTGATAATATCAAACATTATCAAGCTCGGCATTCAAACAATGCTGTTTCTGGTAGTGCTTTGTTTTTTAGTAATTACCGAAGGGGTAGAAGTAAAAATCAATGCAACCATATTGATTTTGCCATACCTCGTTTTTTTGATGGCAATTTTAGGGCTTGGTTTGGGCATTATTTTTTCATCGCTTACTACCAAGTACCGCGATTTGTCTTTCTTGTTGCAGTTTGGGGTGCAGTTGTTGATGTATGCCACGCCAATTATTTACCCTTTAAGTTACACACACGGCAAAATGCGCTTGTTGTTATCGTTCAATCCGCTTACATCTATTATCGAAACGTTCCGCTATTCGTTTTTCAGTATCGGGCAATTTGATGTTTGGGGGTTGGCATATACCACGGTTTTTAGTGTTGTAACCCTTGGGATGGGTGTGCTTGTGTTTAATAAGGTAGAAAAAAGTTTCATGGACACTGTGTAGCATTTATGAGTGATGTAGTAATAAAAGTTGAAGATTTATATAAACAATACCGGCTGGGGTTGGTAAGTACCGGCACACTTGCGCACGACATCAACCGCTGGTGGCACAAAGTGCGTGGTAAAGACGATCCGTATCAACTGGTTACGGGCGAAAACAATCGTGCCGTTAAAAACGATTCGGAGTATGTGTGGGCGTTGCAAAACATCAATTTTGAAGTGAGGCAAGGCGAAGTGCTTGGTATTATTGGTAAAAATGGAGCCGGAAAATCAACCCTTCTAAAAATACTTTCAAAAGTTACAGGGCCCACAAAAGGCGATATTAAAGTTAAAGGTAGAATAGCTTCATTGCTGGAAGTAGGCACAGGTTTTCATCCCGAATTGACCGGGCGTGAGAATATATTTTTGAATGGGGCAATTTTAGGAATGACGAAGTTTGAAATCAAATCGAAGTTCGATGAAATTGTTGGTTTCAGTGGAGTTGAAAAGTATATTGACACGCCTGTAAAGCGCTATTCATCGGGCATGTATGTTCGTTTGGCCTTTGCAGTAGCGGCACACCTTGAACCCGAAATTTTAATTGTGGACGAAGTGCTTGCCGTGGGCGATGCCGAGTTTCAAAAAAAGTGCTTAGGTAAAATGAAAGATGTGAGCGGACAAGGCCGCACAGTGTTGTTTGTAAGCCATAATATGCAAGCAATGTCATCGCTTTGCTCACGAATAATTTATATGCAAAACGGAACACTGGCACAAAATGGCAGTGTAAACGATATGATTAAAAAGTATTTCGATGATACTATTGCGCTAAATGCCGGTAAACCAATTCGAGAATACATCAGAGATGCAAAACATTACGGGCAGGAGGTGCGTATAGAAACATTGGCTTGTACCGATCAGGCTTATTGGCGCGATAATGTGAAGATTAAGTTCTCTGCAACCCGTGTCAATAAAAACATCAGCGAAATAGAATTTGGTTTTGGCATCAATGATTCAAGCGGTTTGCGCATTTGCACTTACGAGTCCGATTGCTCTTTTACATTTCAAAACTCCGATGAAGTAGAATTAGAAATAGCACTTACCGAGCCTAAATTTGTGCCCGGTAAATATTTTATAAACTTAGGAGTTCGCTCTCTTAACCGCACCCTCGATCACATTGAATTCGGTGCATCATTCGAAGTGTTGGATATTGATGTAAATGGAACGCACTTTGGGTTTACGCTCGGGTCTTCTATTTCTGGATACATTGATACAAGAGCCGAAGTAGTGCAGACGGTAAGCAATAAAAAATCTGAGCGTAATTTATGAAGTTGGCCTACATCATTTTAGCTTACAAAGATGTGAAACAAGTAAGCCGTTTAATAAACCGTCTTAGAACCGAGGGCAGTTCTTTTGTTGTGCATGTATGCAAGAATACACACGATAGTTATATCGAAGAGCTTAAAACGCTTCAAAACGGACATTCGGATGTGTATTTCTGTAAACGAGAACAGGGAATTCATTTTTACTTCGGGCTGGTAAAAGGTACGCTAAATGCCTTAGCTTTTCTTTACGAAAACAATATTGATTATGACTATGTAAGCCTTATTAGCGGTCAAGACTATCCGCTAAGAACCAATGAAGAAATAAAACAGTTTTTTATTGAAAATAAAGGAAAGGAGTTTCTTTCTTGCTGGCCTCTTTTTCCCGATAAAAAGTCGCCATATTTTGATAAACATCCGTGGGGCGCAAGCAGGCAGTTATACAGAATTGATAGGTTTAACATCAAGTTTTGCGGCAAGGTAAATCCCATTCCGGAAATAGAAACACGTAGGTTGATTGACCACAACTTATGGAGTACCGTAAAGATATTTCTACACCATGCAGCCGAGTATCGAAAAAAGGGGAGTTTTAAAAGAGAGTTGCTGCTACTTTTCTACAGCAGAATATTACCCAATAAAAGAGCCTTGCCAAACTTTGAATTGTATGGCGGCTCTACGTGGTGGACAATAACACGGCAGTTTTCAGAACATATTCTTGCTACTAATAAGAAAGACAAAAAGTTCAACAACTTTTATAGATACACACTTATTCCCGATGAGATGTATTTTCAAACTCATGCCATGAACTCAAGTTTCAAAGATGCAGTTGCTGATAACAACCTGCGGAAAATAATATGGAATCCCGAGGATTTAACTCACCCTGTTATTTTTAAACAGAATGATTTTGGTGAACTCATTAACTCGCCAGCTATTTTTGCCAGAAAATTTGAGGTCAAAGAGTCGTCCGAAATTTTAGATTCGCTCGATAGATATTTAGATTCAACAAAACAGGTGGCATAAGCCGTCCATCAAACAATAAAAACAAAACAACACATGAAAAAGAAGATATACTTAGCAGGAGCAGGAGGAATGTTAGGCGAAGCATTTCACGCGGTATTTAAAGACAATTACGAATTGAAATGCACCGACAAAGACGTAAACGACTCGTGGCTGTCTTTTTTAGATTTTCGCGATTGCGAAAAGTACCGCGAAGATGTATTTGCCTTCAAACCCGACTATCTTTTTCATCTTGGAGCCTACACCGATTTGGAATATTGCGAGCAGAATGCTGATGACACATACTTAACCAACACACTGGCAGTAGAAAACGCAGTTTACATTGCCAATGCATTAGATATTCCGTTATTGTATATTTCTACTGCCGGAATTTTTGACGGAAATAAAGAGTTGTATGATGATTGGGATTTGCCCAATCCACTTGGTGTTTATGCAAGGTCAAAATATATGGGCGAGCGATATGTGGTTGAAAACGCCAAACGTTTTTTGGTTTGCCGCGCAGGCTGGATGATGGGTGGTGGAGAAAAGAAGGATAAAAAGTTTATTCAAAAACTTATTAAGCAAATAAAAGCAGGGAAAAAAGAACTCTTTATTGTTAACGATAAAGATGGCACTCCAACTTATACAATTGACTTTGCCAAAAATGTGCAGGCATTATTGGATAAAGAATATTGGGGCCTGTACAATATGGTATGTGGTGGACAAACCAGCCGTATTGAGGTAGCGCACGAATTGCTAAAAGTGTTGCAATTAGAAGCAGAAATTAAAATCACCGAGGTAGATTCCTCGTATTTCAGTAAAGAATATTTTGCCGAACGACCCGCATCAGAAAGGCTCGTAAATAAAAAATTGGAACTTAGAAATTTAAACCTGATGCAAGATTGGCGTCCGGCACTAAAGGAGTATGTACAGGGTCGTTATGGCGATGTGATTAAACGCTGAAGAATGCCGCACGCTGTTCCTTTAGTTACCGTTTTGATGCCAGTTTACAATGGCGAAAAATATTTGCGCGAAGCCATTGAAAGCATCCTTAATCAAACGTTCACCGATTTTGAATTTTTGATAATCAACGATGGCTCTACCGACCATACGGAGGAGATAATTTTATCGTACAACGATGAAAGGATTAAGTATGTAAAAAACGAAACCAACCTACGGTTGATTGCCACGCTGAACAAAGGCTTAGATTTAGCAAAGGGCAAATACATAGCCCGAATGGATGCCGATGATATTTCTTTGCCCGAGCGTTTAGAAAAGCAAGTTGCGTTTATGGAGTTCAACCATAGTATAGGAGTTTTAGGAACTTGGGTAACAACTTCTGGGTTAGACAAAAATTATGACATTTTATTTAAGAAAGGAGTTGCCAATATCAGATTTGAACTCTTCTTTCACAATTACCTGCATCATCCTACGGTAATGCTTAGAAGTGAAGTGCTGCGGAAGAGCGCTCTTTACTATGATGATTTTCTACATGCAGAAGATTACGCATTTTGGATAAAACTTGCCACACATACTCAAATAGACATTTATCCCGAAATATTATTGAAGTACAGACTTCACAATAGTAATATTTCTGAGGTTCATAAGGACTTTCAACTGCAACAAACCTCCGAAATCCGCAAACTTCAATTGCTGAGTTTAGGCATAAATCCAAGTGCAGCAACGTTTGAAATCTACGAAAAATTTATTGATACAGGCGCAATTGGTCATCCGCAGCACTTTAAATCCTTGATGCCTTTATTGGAAGAAATAGTTGTACAAAACAAGAGCAATCAACTGTTGGACGAAGAATTATTGTTCAACTATTTTCGTAAAAAAGTAACCGACTATTTAGAATTGAATTGTTGGAAAATGGGCAAAGAGATCAATTTCTTTTATCATTCGGTATTCAGTAACTCTATTCAGCAAAATTTTAAATTTTGTATCAAACAAAAACTTAAGCTGAAAGGACTATGGAACTAAGCAAGCCTCTTGTTTCTGTTTTAATGCCTGCATACAATGCCGAGCCGTTTGTTGCCGAGGCAATAAAGGGTGTGTTGAACCAAACCTATTCTAATTTGGAGTTGTTGATTGCAGATGATGCCTCAACTGACAATACCAAAAACATTGTTAGTACATTCAGCGATTCGCGCATAAAGTTGTTTCATAACGATAAAAATCTCGGCTATCTGCAAACATGGAATAAGCTGATAAAAGAAGCCAAAGGCGAGTACATTACGTTTCAAGATGCAGACGATTTGTGTGCCTTAAATAGAATAGAATTGTTGGTTGAGGTGTTGGATAGCAACCGCGATGTATCAGTTGTAAGTTCCAATTTTACAAGAATTACAAGTGATAACCGAGCGGAGGAAACATCTGATTTTCCTACAGAACACACAGCAATTCAAAATGCAATGCCGCAGCAATTTTATTTTATTGGTTCGGCACTAATGATTAGAAAAATTGTTTACGAAACAATTGGCGGTTATCACACATTTTTCGACCGCATGGGCGCAGAAGATCATTATTGGGTGTATCTGGTTCTAGAAAAATTTAAAATGACAAGCCTAAAAGAAGCGCTATATCACTATCGTTTCAATGAAAACTCAGTTTCGGGAAATATCTCAAACAACCCAAGCAAGATTAACGCCCAACAAATATGCGCACATCTTATAGCGCAACGCAGAGCAACTGAAACTGACGATTTGCAAGAAGGGAAAGACGATGTATTGAAGCAAAAACTCGCGCAACTCAACAAGCCATTTGTTGACGATTCTTCATACTACTATTATTATGTTGCAAAACGAAGATTTTACGAAGGGCACAAAGGTTTGGCAATAAAAAATATGTGGAAAGCAATACAAACTTCACCTTGGCGATTTAATTACTATAAAGATTTGTTTTACTTTCTGCGAAAATGAGCAATCCCACAATAACAGTTTTAATGCCTGTTTACAATGGCGAAAAGTATTTGCGCGAAGCCATTGAAAGTATTTTGAATCAATCATACAGCGATTTCGAGTTGCTCATTATAAACGATGGCTCAAGTGATGCTACCGAGGAAATTATATTGTCATATAAAGACAGTCGTGTTAGATATGTGAAGAACGAAACCAACCTAAAGTTAATTG
This sequence comes from uncultured Chitinophagaceae bacterium, assembly GCA_964650845.1. Lineage (GTDB taxonomy): Bacteria > Bacteroidota > Bacteroidia > Chitinophagales > LD1 > UBA7692. Next base: position 21,521 of record CAZYXR010000003.1, on the reverse strand, counting down.
CCACCTTAAACAAGGGCATTGACATGGCGAGTGGGAAGTACATCGTTCGCATGGATGCTGATGATGTATCGTTGCCACAGCGTTTAGAAAAGCAATTTGCTTTTATGGAAGCAAACCCCGAGGTGGTTATTGCCGGCAGTTGGTACGAAAATATTGGCAGCCACACCGGAGTGATAGAATATCCTACAAGGCACGAAGAAATAAAGGCTGGGCTTTTATACAGTTGTCCAATTTGTCATCCGAGTATTATTTGGAGGATAGAAAATGCACGCGAACATTTCGATATCAATTTCCTTCATGCCGAGGATTATGAATTATGGAGCAGGCTTATTCTTAATGGTACTTTTGCTAATATAGGTGAGGTATTGATTAAGTACCGCATTCATGAAGAAAGTGTAAGCAGGGCAAACAAAGAAACACAATTGCAAAACTCTATTCGCATAAGAATAAAACAGTTTGAAAATGTTGGTGTGAAACTATCGGCATACGACAGCGAATTGTACACAGCGTTTTGTTGCGCAAATTGGAATACGTTTAATGCCAACGAAACTATTGATGAGTTAAAAACTATACTTGAGTCGTTGCTAAATGCAAATGCTAAGTCGCATTATTTTTCAGATTCTTTTTACTCGGCCTATTTGTTGGATAAATGGTTTCACCTAAATTATAATTGCGGCAACACAAAAACATTCTATCAGCTAAAAATAGCTCAGAGCCTTAACATTAAAGACAAAATCAAGTTGGTATTAAAGCCATTCTTTAAGAAATGAAAAGCCCATTTTTTTCAATAATTATTCCCACCTACAACCGTGCGCATTTAATTAGTGCAGCAATAGAAAGTGTTGTAGCGCAAAGCTTTCAAAACTGGGAGTTGATTATTGTAGATGATGGCTCAACTGATAACACACACGAAGTAATTGCAGGCTTTTCGGCAACCGACAACCGAGTAAAATACATCTATCAAAAAAATGCCGAACGCTCTGCGGCACGCAACAATGGCATTAGAAATGCTTTGGGCGAGTATGTAGGCTTTTTAGATAGCGATGATGCTTTTGCAAAAGATAATTTGGAGCAATGGCATCAGTTTTTAGCGGCACATAATTTCCCAAAAACATTTGCTTGTTGCAATTATGTTTTGATTGACGGCAGCCAACGAGTGCCTTTTGTTTTGCCCAATGCAGAGGTGAATCGCTTTTTGTTTATTTTCAAAAACCCTATTACTGCACCGCGCATGTGCATTCACCGAAGTTTGTTTCAAGAATTTCTTTTTGAAGAGAACATGACAATTGGCGAAGATGTAGCACTGTGGCTAAAAATGACACAAAAACATTCGCTGCTTTCGGCCAATCATTTTGGTATAGAGTATTATGTACACGAAGGCAATACGGTTAATCCCAAAAACCCTTCAGCACTAAAAATGTACGAAGGATTTATGCGATTTTTTGCCAAGTATCCTGAAATAAGAAAGGAAATTCCCGACAAAGATTTTAATGATTACATAAGCAAAGTGCAAACCAATATTGCCAAGTATTATTATCGCAACAACAAAAAATTTAAGGCTGCTTTTGAACTTACAAAGGCAGTGTGGAGGTGCCCGTTTCACGAGCACACAAAGTACAGGCTGAGGTTGATTTTTCTTACCTTCATTTCCAACAATCCGAATCTTTATGAATAAGTTCAGATTACTTTTTTCAAAAATTTACCGCTTTTTCTTTCCCATATCATTAGTGGAAATGTATAAGAGAATGGGTGTAAAGATTGGCAGCAACTGTAAGTTTCAATTCGATGTTGTGCTCGATTATTCTCACTATTGGCTTATAGAAATTGGCAACAATGTTACATTGGCACCACGCGTTCATATTCTTGCCCACGATGCCAGTACAAAAGAACATTTAGGCTACACAAAAGTGGCGTGTGTAAAAATTGGCAACAATGTATTTGTTGGTGCCGGCAGTATTGTTTTGCCGGGTGTTGCCATTGCCGATAATGTAATTATTGGTGCCGGATCGGTAGTTACCAAAGATGTACCCGAAGGCATGATAGCTGTTGGCAATCCTGCCCGCGTTATAAGTAGCGTTGCCGAGTATATGGCAAAAGAAAAAACAGCAATGACCAACTCAAACACTTTTGATGAAAGCTATACTTTACGAGGCAACATCAATGCGCAAAAAATGAAAGCAATGAAAGCAGCGATTGAGCAACACGGCAAAGGATTTGTGGTGTGAGTTCAGAATTTTTATAAAATATTATTTACTGAAAAGTGCGCATCATTCATATTATTCCATCATTGCAAAAAGGCGGTGCCGAGCGGCTGGTGTTGGATATTTGTATCGAGCTATCGCGCAGAAGCGATGTAGAAGTGTTGCTCATAGCATTCGATGCTATAAATCATTTCAGCAATTTGTCGTCAGCCATTAACTGTAGAGTGGTGCCAGCAAAAGTAGTACCATCGCTTAGCGGCAAATGGCAAGTAGAAATAGAAAACTTAATGCAATGCATTCAAGCATTTAAGCCCGATGTTATACACTCGCATTTGTTTCGGGCAGAAATGGTAAGCCGGTATGCATTGCTAAAAGGCGTGAAATATTTTACACACTGCCACGACAATATGCGGCAGTTTCGAAAGTTTTCTTTTCGGTTGTTTACCGATAAACAGTTGTTGACTGAGTTTTATGAACGCCATATCATGTTGCGGCAATATAAACGCTGCAACAATTCGTTTGTTGCTATTTCTAATCATACGCTCAACTATTTTAAAAAAGTATTGCCTTTGCCGTTAAGCAACAATGTTTACTTGCTTCACAATGCAATCAATTTTCATCGCTTTAATAGTGTTGCCAAGCCGCGAGCAGTTAGTGCGTTACGGCTTATAAATGTCGGCTCTTTTAATCGCAACAAAAACCAAGATTTTTTGATTGATGTTGTACAAGTGCTTTTGGCAAAAGGGCATAGAGATGTGTTGCTGAGTTTTTGCGGCACTGGCGCAACAGAAGCCTCGGTTCAACAAAAAGTTCGCGATTTGAACTTGACAGCTTATGTAAAGTTTTTTGGTGCAACGGATGATGTAGAAACGTATTTAGGAAACAGCAACATTTACGTGCACAGTGCCAAAAGCGAAGCCTTGGGCTTAACCCACTTAGAAGCAATGGCAGCGGGGCTTCCGGTGGTGTGTTTAGATGGTGGTGGCAACCGCGATGTAATAGAACAAAACAAAAATGGCATTATGATTTTTGAACATAATGCCGAGGCATTTGCAAATGCAATTTTGCAAATTGCCGATAACGAAGCATGGTACCGGCAAATGTGCCTTTACGCTGTTGAATATGCTCGAAAATTCGACATAGAACCTTATGTAGATAAGCTGCTTGAGTTGTACAAAAACTAAAAACGCCCCGATTGCTCGGAGCGTCTGCTTTTGTAAAAAACACCATCTCGAAAGATGGAAAACTTGATGTATTACTTTACTTCTTTCACAACCACTTTTACTTTTTTTTCGCCTCTGTTTTCAATGCGTTCGATAATCACTTTTTCGTTTTCACCACCATCGCTATCGTTGCTTTGAATTACCACTTGCCTTCGGTTTACGGTTATTTGATTGCCTTTTTCATCTACAATTTCTTCTTCAATTTCATCAATGCCTTCCATGGCATCACTCAATTCTTCTTTGCAATCCAGGCACACAACTTTGCCGTCTTTCACAGTCCAAGTGGTATTAGCAAAAAGTGTGTTGTTGTATGCCGAATTGTCTTTTGCCGTAGCGGGAACATAGTCAATGTTATCGGCAAAGCGCACAGTCTTTCCTTCGGGAATTGCAATGCGGAAGTATAAGTTTTGGCTGCGCCATTTACCTCCGTTGCCAACTTCATAGTAGGTATTTAGGTTTAGCACAGTATCGGTTTGTGTAAAGTTGTAGTTTACTGCTTTTGCGTTTTGGTTGGCAGCAGCTTTAGTTTTTCCTTTTGATGTTACGAAACGTTCAACATAAAAACTTGTATCTTTTGATGGCATTAGCTTGATGTGCGGCCTGCCTATTTTATAGCCGGTTTTAGTCTTAGCATTTTCTCCATTTATAAAAATGGGCATCATATCTTCTTCCTCTTCTGTTTCATTTTCTTCAAATGCTACCCCCGATGAGTCGGCTAACTGCACAAACAGTGTATTGTTTGCAGGTTGCATCAATGGAAATTTTTGGCTGGCCGATGAATGGTTTTTAAAGTTTAAACCAAAGCTCAATCCGGCAAAAACCAACAGCAATATTCCAAAGATAAATCCTCCGGAAACAAACCATTTCATTGCCGGAATTCTTGTTTTAGCGCCAACAATTATTCTGATGGCTGCATACAACAACGCAATAAGTGGAGCTAACACCACCAGCAACACACCAATAATTGCAGCATACACTACGGTGGTATTTTCGGCAAAAACATTAGCTAATTCTTGTACCGATGGGATAGAAGCAAACGATAAAAAACCAACCGATGAAGCAACGAATGTAAACACCACAAACATTACTATTAAGGCAATAAAAAGTGCAGTTACTTTAAGAAAACCTTTAAAAATCAACAATACTATATGAAGCAATTTTTCGCCAATGCTGCCATTGTTGGTCCATTTGCCAATGCGGTTAGCAGCATCCGAAACTTCCCGCTGAATATTATCTAAGGTTACCGATTCGCCTCGCATCTGCAATTTTTCCGAAGCGGTTTTTGCTTCGGGTACAATTGCCCAAAGTATGATGTAAATAAGGAAAGTTGAGCCTAAACCAAAAAAGAACAATGCAACAAATAATATGCGCAACCAAATGGAATCTTCTATGCCAAAGTAAATGCTAACACCCGAAAGTACACCGCCCAACACCTTATCATCAGGATTGCGGAAAAGTTTCCGCTGTTGTTTAGGTTGGTTAATGGTTTTATCCTGTGTGTTGTTTTGATGTTCGGTAGCGTTGTCGGTACCGGCTATATCTTCGGGCTTGCCCATGGTGGTGGTGGCCGCTTCAACTTCGGCCACACCTACCACTTCTTTATTGCCTTTCAAATATTCGGTAAAAAGTTCTGCAAAGCGCGCTTCAATATCATGCAGAATTTCTGCGGCTTCTTCGCTACTGTTAAACTTCTGCTTTATATTTTCTAAGTAACTGTGTAGCACTTGGTATGCATCTTCATCAATAATGAAGGGTACTCCTGCTAAGTTTATGGTGAATGTCTTTTTCATTTTCTAATATTTATGTGTTATTGTTTTTTGGGGTGTTTTATCCGGCAATGATTCTTGCAACTGCATCGTTCATTTTGCTCCAGGCATCTTTAAGTTGCTTTAGCGATTTTTTACCATCGGCAGTAAGCGTAAAATACTTTCGGGGCGGGCCTCCGGTAGATTCTACCCAGTGATAGTTGAGCAAACCCTCATTTTTCAATCGGGTTAGTAACGGGTAAATGGTTCCTTCTACCACAAGCAAATCGGCCGCTTTCATTCTTTCCAATATTTCTGTTGGGTAATGCTCGCCATCAGAAAGTATTGCCAGAATACACAACTCTAAAACGCCTTTGCGCATTTGAGCTTTACTGTTTTCTATTTCCATAACTTTTGTATTTGACGTTGCAAAGATATATTTATAATACTGTACTATGCAATACAAAGTAGTGTTTTTTAACAAATAATGTTTTTGCGGTAAAAGTTTTTATTTGGGTTTATCGGTTTCAATATTTAATTACGGTTTGTTGTAAACAACAAAACATTTAATACAAATTTGCTTGAATGAATTGCTCATGGTTAATTAGTAGATGCACCACAAGCCGCATCATGTAAATGGGCGATACGGCAGACGAGAAAACGATAAATAGCAAAGAGATGAAGCATAGCTTAACAGAAGGACTTATTATTCTTTCACTGGTAATTTTATTTTGGGGAATCGGTTTGCGCATGATGGAAGTACTTGCGTATGGCAACATGATGATTGTAGCAGGGGCTGCGCTTTTTGGCGTAAACTATTATCGAAGATTTGTAAAAAAATGATACGTGTTTCTACAGTTTTTTAAATGCTGGAATTGATGGTGCAAGGTGTAGTAACCAAATCTACAGGCAGTTGGTACGAAGTAAAATTCGAATCGGGCGAAGTGGTAAAATGTCGCCTAAAAGGTGTTATGCGTTTAGATGAGAGCAACACTACAAATCCTGTGGCCGTAGGCGATAAAGTACAGATAGAAAATTTTGAAGCCGATTGGGTGATAGCATCGGTAGCAACCCGAGATAATTACATTATACGGGTATCGCCAAAACATGAAATGGCAAGGCAAGTGATTGCTGCCAATCTCGACCAAGTAATTTTGGTGGCAACACTTGCATTGCCCCGCACCAGCACTGGTTTTATTGATAGATTTTTATTGACAGCCGAGGCTTATCACATTCCAACAATTATAGTTTTTAATAAGCAGGATGCATTGCCCAAAAAGCATCAGAAAAAACAAGATGAAATTGTAGCTCAGTATCGCAATATAGGCTATAAAGTTTTGCTTACTTCTGCTCAAGAAAAAACTGCTGTTGATGAACTTGCCGCAGTAGTCAAAAATAAAACATCATTGATTGCCGGGCATTCGGGCGTTGGCAAATCATCGTTGCTAAATGCTGTTCAGCCTTCATTGCAACTCACCACAAAGGCAGTATCGACAAATAGCGGAAAAGGAATGCACACAACCACTTTTGCCGAAATGCACTTTCTTGATTTTGGCGGTAGTATTATTGACACACCGGGCGTGCGCGAGTTTGGTATCACAGGCTTTCAGCCCGAAGAAGTGAGTCATTATTTTGTAGAAATGCGACCATTTTTAGTAAAGTGTAAATTCAACAATTGTTTGCATACAAACGAACCTGACTGCGCAGTGCAGTTAGCTGTGGCAAATGGCAAAATATCGGAAGAAAGATTTGGTTCATATTTGAACATATTGGCTGATGTGCAAACAGCAAGAAAGGAATGGGAATAGAGAAAAAATCATTCAGCGTAATTTCTTTACCGTTTGAAAAAGTAGATAGAAAGAAGAAATTTTAAATTGCAACCAAAACAACAATTGAAATGGGATTTTTTGACCAAATGAAACAGCTTACCGAGATGAAACAAAAAATGGAAGACGTTAAGAAACGTCTTGACATTATTGAGGTTTCGTCCGAAAGCGAATATGTAAAAGTAGTGGTAAATGGCAACCGCAGAATTAAGGTAATTTCGATTTTGAAAAGTGATGATAAAATTGCTTTGGAAGCGCATATTAAAAGTGTGGTAAATGAGGCTTTAGAAAAGGCAGATGCACTTACGCAAACAGAATTTGCGGCAGTTACAAAAGGCATGTTTCTGGGTATGCCATTTTAATAATGACAACAAAACAAATAGACATACTAAACATAGGCTTAATGCTTGCAGCATTAGCCATTGCGTTTGCTGTGCCCTTCGAGTTGTTTTTGTTTTCGTATGCAATACTTGGGCCACTGCATTACCTCACCGAAATTACTTGGCTGCACAAAAGAAATTACTTCACCACTGCCAAGTTTGATTTTGTTTGGCTGGGTGTGCTGTGTGTTTTTGCCACCTTGTTTGTTGTATTGTTTTCTGAATATGCCAACATTGCCAACGTATTAATTTTTGTTGCTTTTTTTAGTGCATTGGCAATGGTATTGTTTAGCAAGTTTTTATACAAACTTATCTTCATTGTGTGCGCCACAGCTATTGGTGCCGCCATAGCAGAGTCGCCTCCATTCTTTTTTGTATTCGCAATTTTTCTGCCAACCTTAATTCACGTATTTGTGTTTACCGGATTGTTTATGATTTCGGGTGCCATAAAAAGTAAAAGCATTCATGGCTTTGCAGCGCTATTTGTTTTTATTGCTTGTGCAGCACTTTGCTTTGTTTTCAAGCCCAATTTTGAATGGTATAAAATAAGTGCTTATGCCGAGCGCAACATGGTTGAAAGTGGTTTTGTTCAGGTAAACCAAGCCATTATTTATCTGTTGAAACTGGGAGCCAACACGCGCGATATTGTGTTTAACAGCGCAGTTGGTTTGGGCATTATGCGCTTTATTGCTTTTGCTTATACTTATCACTACCTAAACTGGTTTTCAAAAACTTCTGTTATTAAGTGGCACGAAGTGCCAAAACAATGGTTTGTGGCAGTAATGGTTTTGTGGCTGGCCTCTATCGGTTTGTATATCTACGATTATCGCACTGGTTTAATTGCGCTCTATTTTTTAAGTATGCTGCATGTATTTTTAGAGTTTCCGTTAAATTACCGAAGCCTACAGCACATAGGCGAAAGCATTATCAATCTTTTGCCCTTGCAGGCAAGTAAAGAACAGCGATAATTTTATTTGCTTTTAAAAAATCTTCGTTAGCTTCGTTTGGCACACGAATCTTACACCTATGCCTTCACTTAGCACATTGCAACATGCAGTTCTGTTGATTGTAGCAATTACAATTGCTTCTTGCCAAGCCCAAAAACAAGTAAGCAAGCCCGAAGATTGGACAAAAAATGCAGTTTGGTTCGGCACGGGCGGTGGCTTTGCAGGCAGTGCTACCACATATTGTTTGTTAGAAAACGGACAGTTGTTTGTAAAAAAAGGCATAGCCGCTACCAGCTACCAGCCGCTCACAAGTATTACCAAAAAACAAGCAACAGCATTTTTTAAAAAAGCTAAAGAGTTGCAGTTGCCAAGTGCCGATGTGAACGAGCCGGGTAACATGTATAATGAATTTGCTTTTGGAAAAAATGATTCGGCCACCAAGTTAATTTGGAGCGATGGCAACAAAAATGTAAGCACTCAAATCTCAGAATTACACAAAGAACTTTTATTAATAATTAAATAATAGAGCTATGCAAAAACTTTATACAACATCCATCTTTGCTATTGCGGTGTTTGCCACCTGCAACCTTTTTGCCCACGAAGGTTTTGGTGGTAAAAAGAAAAAAGAGCCAAGTGCTTTTACACCAGCATTTAATTATGTTCAAATTGATCCTTCGGCTCAACCTTTGCGGTCTCCCTCAATAGTTTCTACACAACCATTTAAGCCAATTCCATCATTGAAATGGAACAAAACCGAGTTGACAGAAAAGCTACGCATCAACCGCGACCCCGATAATGGTATGCCAATGGAAATTGAAGGTTTAAAACACAACCTTTCACCTTCGGAATTGCAGGATGAAAACAAGGTGCTTGCGGCTGTTCCCTCTGCATTAAATGCCTTGACCGATGCATTAAATGTAAGTAAAGGTGAAACCGCATTTAAAGTATTGTTGATAGAGCGCGATGCACAAAATCGTGTGCATGTAAAATTACAACAAGTACACAAAGGCATTGAAGTTTACGGCTCCCAATGCTGGTTGCATTATTCGCCCGATGGCTCTATTTACTTTGGTGGGCGCACCCGCCCAGAGCCTTCCAATAAAGCCTTGCAACCTGTGGTAACAAACGAAGGCGCGCAAGCCGCAGCTTTAACCGATTATTATGTTGCCGAAAAGAAAATCGAGGATTACGCACAATACGCTGCGCAAGCAACATACAAAAGCACTTTAGTGTTACTCCCTTCTGAAGAAAGGCTGAGTGATTTTACACTTGCATGGCACGTTACTTTACATCCTAATATGCTTAGCCGTTGGGAGTACTACATCAATGCTATAGATGGTAAAGTGATTGAAAAATACTATCACATTTGTGGAGCGGGACCCACTACTGCCACCGCAAACGATTTAATGGGAAATCCCAAAACCATCAATGTGTTTCAAGATGGTCAATATTACTTGATAAATGCAACTAAGGATATGTACACCGGCTCGCAAACCACAAAGCCAGGGCAGGGCAAAGGCATCATCATTACCTTAGATTTTCAAAATACCACACAGCAAAACCCTTCGTATGTAGAGATTTCAACCGCTAATAATACAGGCTGGACAGCAAATGCTGTGTCGGCACACAACAACGCAAATTTGTCTTACGATTATTTCAAAAACACTTTTAATCGCAAGTCGTTCGATAACAAAGGCGGTGATGTAATTTCATTTATAAATGTTGCCGAAGCAGGAGGAGTTGGCATGGATAATGCGTATTGGACAGGGCAATACATGATTTATGGAAATGGCAACACTCAGTTTAAACCTTTGGCTCGTGGCTTGGATGTTGGCGGTCACGAATTGGCACATGCCGTAACACAAGAAACAGCCAACCTTGAATACAAAAACGAATCGGGCGCAATGAACGAATCATTCAGCGATATTTTCGGCTGCATGATAGATCGCGATGATTGGCTTTTGGGCGAAGATGTAATTCAACCATCGGCATTTCCAAGCGGAGCAATGCGCAACATGATGGATCCGCACAACGGTGGCAATAGCCTCAACGATAACGGCTGGCAGCCTAACCACATGAACGAAAAATACACCGGCACGCAAGACAACGGTGGCGTTCACATCAATAGCGGCATTGTAAATCGCGCTTATTACTTGATAGCAAATACCATTGGTAAAGCAAAGGCCGAGCAAATTTATTACAAAGCGTTAGCGCAGTATCTTACCAAAACTTCAAAGTTTATTGACTTGCGCTTGGCAGTAGTAAAAGCAGCCACAGATATTCACGGAGCAAATTCAACAGAAGTAAATACAGCAAAACAAGCATTCGATACCGTTGGTATTTTAGATGGCAGCGGCAGCGGTACACCTACCAATTTACCTACCAATCCGGGTACCGAAAAAATCGTTTTTGCCGATGCCGACCCTAACGACCCCAATGAATTGTATTTGACAGATCCAAACATCTCGGGTTTTCAACCACTTTCGCAGATTGTGCAAAATCGCAAAGCTTCTGTAACCGATAATGGCTCTTATGCATTTTTTGTTGGTGCCGATAATAATATCTACAACGTACAGCTAACCTCACCTTTCACTCAAACAAAAATGACTACTGATGGCGCATGGGACAATGTTTCCATTTCGCGCGATGGCGAAAGAATGGCGGCAGTTTCGCGTTTTGCCGATACATCTGTTTGGGTATATGATTTTACTAAACAGCAATGGGCAAAATACCGTTTATACAACCCAACTACCGGCACCGGTGGCGCAAGCATTGGTGGTGTGCGCTATGCCGATGCTATTGAGTGGGATTACACTGGCGAATATTTGCTGTACGATGCCTACAATGTATTTACAAATACCGCAGGTGGTTTTATAGATTATTGGGATATGGGCATCATCAACACTTGGAGTAAAAGCGCAAACAACTGGGGCGATGGAACGGTGTTTAAAGTGTTTAGTTCGCTCGCAGAGGGTGTCAATATTGGCAATGCTACTTTCTCCAAAAATTCGCCATACATCATAGCCTTCGATTATGAAAGTACAATGAGTGGAGAATTGTATGTATTGGGAGCCAACATCGAAACAAATACAGTTTCAACTATTTGGCAAAACCTTACTTACGGCACTCCTTCGTATTCAAAAAATGATGGTAAAATTGCCTTTAGCGGATTCGACAATTCCAACAATCCTATCATAGCGTTTATAGATGTTGCTGCCGATAAAATTACCGGCAATTCAGCATCGGCAGTTGCCAAGGTAAATCTTGCCAAATGGCCGGTATGGTTTGCTACTGGTAACAGAACTTTGCCTTCGGGAGTGGCAGAGATAGAACATCGCATATTGAAGTTATATCCTAATCCTGCAAACAATGTTATTACTATCGAAAGCGAATCGGGTTTTGCCGATGATATGCAGGTGAAAATTACAAACCTTTTAGGCGAAGTGGTAATGAACGAAACAAACATAACTAATGCCAGTGCGGGTAAAATGAATTTAGACATTTCATCGCTTGCCAGTGGCAGTTATTTACTTACCGTAAACGAAAAAGGCAACACAAAAACTATACGATTTGTAAAATCGTTCTAAAACGAATACTTTTTTGCATAGTAAGCGCCCAACGAATATTTGTTTGTTGGGCGTTTGTTTTTTTTGATGTGTGGTGAAAATTTCAAATCGTTTTTTACAAAGATTCTTTCACCTTCGTTGCCGAAAACATTTTATTGATGTACACCATTCAACAAAGAATAGCGCAAGAACTTGCCGACACAAAAGCTAATGGACTTTTTAAAAGCGAAAGAATTATCACCACACCGCAAGGGGCAGATATTGCCACCTCGGCAGGTAAAGAAGTGGTAAATTTTTGTGCCAACAACTATCTGGGCCTAAGCTCACATCCAAAAGTAATTGAGGCGGCAAAACATGCCATTGGTTCGCATGGATACGGCATGAGCAGTGTGCGATTTATATGTGGCACACAGAATATTCATAAAGTGCTCGAAAAAAAGATTTCAGAATTTTTAGGTACCGAAGATACCATTCTTTATGCCGCAGCTTTTGATGCAAATGGAGGAGTGTTTGAGCCTCTTTTTGGAGAGGAAGATGCCATTATTTCAGACGAGTTAAATCACGCTTCTATCATAGATGGTGTGCGCCTTTGCAAAGCGGCAAGATTGCGCTACAAACACAATGATATGAACGACCTTGAAACGCAACTGCAAGCAACACAAAAAAACCGTTCGCGAATTATTGTTACCGATGGCGTGTTTAGTATGGATGGCACCATTGCGCAGTTAGATAAAATTGTAGTCTTAGCCGAAAAGTATAACGCAATGATAATGGTAGATGAATGCCATGCTTCGGGTTTTATGGGCAAAACAGGGCGTGGCACACATGAACATTGTGGCGTGGTAGGCAAAATTGACATCATCACCGGAACCTTAGGCAAAGCTTTGGGCGGTGCAAGTGGCGGCTTTACTTCGGGCAGCAAAGAAGTAATTGAATTGCTGCGCCAGCGTTCGCGGCCTTATCTTTTTTCAAATACATTGATGCCTGCCATTGTGGGCGCATCAATTGCCGTGTTAGATATGTTGAACGAAACCACTGCTTTGCGCGATAAACTCGAAACGAATACAAAGTATTTTCGCGATAGAATAACAGCCGCAGGCTTTGATATCAAAGCCGGTGTGCATCCAATTGTACCGGTGATGTTGTATGATGCAGTTTTAGCACAGAATTTTGCTGCGAAACTTCTTGATGAAGGCATTTATGTAATTGGTTTTTTCTTTCCGGTGGTGGCGAAAGGGCAGGCGCGTATCAGAGTACAACTGAGTGCCGCACACGAAATGCACCACCTCGACAAAGCCATCGCGGCTTTTACAAAAGTGGGCAGGGAACTTGGTGTGATTCAATAATGTTGTTACACATACACGTAAAACCAGGTGCCAAAAAAGATGCGCTTACCAAAACTGAAGATGGCATTTGGAAAATTCACCTCCGTGCGCAACCCGTGGATGGCAAGGCAAACAAGTATCTGATTGAATACCTGAGTAAATGCTTGGGCATAGCCAAAAGCAAAATCGAAATTAAAAAGGGCGAAACCAACCCGCACAAAACTTTGCTGATAGATATGGAGGAAAGTGAAGTGATGGAAAGATTGAACGGGTGGGTTTAAAACAAAAACAGCCAGCGCAGCTAAAAACTACGCGGGCTGTTTGGTGTTACTCAAAGACCTATTGTAAGCCTTGCGAAGGAAAAATAGTTACTAATCTTTACTTTTATCTCTGTTACTATAAGTAATAAACGCAAGTATTGCTGTGCCTATGGCAACAAGTGCTAAAAAACTCCAGTGCTTTGTACTGTGTAACTCTCTTGACCCAAATATTATTGGAGATGTAATTGAAAAATACACAGTAAGAAACGCCCATAAAACATGCCGGATGATAAGTTTTACTTTCATAATGCTAATTTATTGAAAAGATAGTTTAACAAAAGGCACAAAATAAGAGTCTTCATCAATGGCAATAGTGTTTGGCTCTGGTACAGGTGGTTCATTATTCCAAAGACGGTTTGCTAAAGCACCAAAAGCGCCCGCTGAACTCCAAGCCAAAGCACCATTAAATCCTGCATCAATTCTTCTATTTTGACCATCAGGGGTTACTCCTCCACTAAGATAATCACTACGTAGAGCCCCAAGCCATCCAAGAATATACCCAAATGCATCTGCCTGTATTAAATTAGGAACTATATCTCCCCCATAATTTACCTTTACAATATTATCAAACTCATCATACCATAAGATAGAAGAGCTTCTAATCATAGATAAAGTTCCACCTACAAGTTCAGCCTCCGGACTCTTCAACTCACTGTTTACATTTCTAATATTATATCTTAACTGTTTCATCCCATCTTCTTCTGTCAAATCTTCATCAGTATAAAACTGCTTTAACAAAATATCTGTTTCTTTTACTATGTAGTCAACCTGAACCTTGTAATCAGGCGATACAGGTATTGATTCCATCATTGTTTTTATTGCTGCAAAGTAAATGCGCCAACGTGAGCCTATTACACTATCATAAGTTGTTGAATTAAGGATTTTATCATAAAATCCCAAGGGGGCTAAGAATATTTTCTCCATGTAATAGCCATAAAACATTTCTTCCAAACCTGTAGATGCGTCAGGAAGAAATTTAATACCTTCAGATTCAGCAAACTTCATTGTTTCTTGAACAACTTTTTGGATAAAGGTGCGCTCAGTATCTTTTGCTTGCAGACAAATTTTTTCCAAATTTTACTTTACTCCTCTGCCGTGTATATTAAAGAAATCAAAAAGGCTTACCTCTTTTTCAGGAATTGATGGCTTTCTTCTTTGCAGCATCAAAAAGTCAGCATTTAATTTTTCCGGTGAAAGAAGTTTCCAGCCTTGTTCTGACTGTACGTTTAAGAAATCAGTTAATTCATTTACAGTGGCAAAATCAGTAGTTTTTAGTGTCTTGTATTCTTTATTTACATCAAGGCAATTTTGAAAGTCGTTACTCATATTTATTAATTTTTTAGTGCCCATTAAATTATCCTCACATTACAAGGGCGGAATTTTGTAATGCAAAGTTTTGTTTGTATCTACCTAACAAGGCATGAGGGTAGATAGCGGTGTCAGAGTTTAGTTGAAAGCACTTTTGTTTAGGCAGTTTTCTAGAAAAATTGTCTAGCCAAAGTAATTTGCCAGTGTCGTCCTGAGGTAGATACGGTTTTTTTCATACATTTTTATTTGAGAGATTAAGAAATAGGATGGACGAGAGACTGGAACGAACGTCTTTAACAGCCAATTCCTTTGATTTAATGATTACATGACGTGGTGTAACTGTTAAATCACGTATTGAAATGATTGCAAGATGTGTTGCAGCGACAGAATCAATCGTTGCATGGCGTGCTGCAATCGTTAAGCCATGCGTTGCAGTGATTGAATGACACGATTTATCCGTTAAAACACTACCAATAAAACATGAAGAAAAACTATTACCTCTCGCTAGAAAACTCGGGGAGGGGGGGGGCAGAAATATACTTTACTTAAAATTGTTGTCATAGCTGAGTGTTGCTATTTGTGTTGTACGAAAGTAATTAAAGGTTGAAAACTGCAAAGGTTATTTTTGATTTCTAGCAAGCGGCTCGCTGTTTCCGGAAATTGTTTAGGCAATAAATTTCAAATACACACATTAAATCCCCCAATCATTTCGTTATTATGCAACGTCAAAAGTTCAACAATGAAGTTTTGTTATTCGTTACTTTTTGGTTTGATGATAGCGCAGCTAAGTGCGCAAGATGTGCCGCGTTTTAAACCGCAGCGCAACCGCATTTTGTTTTTATTAGATGGCTCTGGTAGCATGAAAGAGCAATGGCAAAATGCAAACCGATTTGAAGTGGCCAAACGTATCTTGTTCAACATTATTGATTCGGTTGAACGAAAAAATCCAAATGTAGAATTTGCTGTGCGTGTGTTTGGGCACCAGTCGCCACGCGAGCAAAAAAACTGTACCGATAGTAAGTTGCTTATTCCATTTGCCAAAAGCAATGCAGCAAAAGTAAAGGCTGTAATGCCAACCTTATCGCCCAAGGGCATGACCCCCATTGCGTATTCTATTGCGCAGGCAGTAAATGATTTTCCGGTAGATGATAAATCGCTGAACTCAATAATATTGATTACCGATGGCAACGAAAATTGCAATGGCAACCCATGCGAGGCTGCTGCCGCTTTAATTGATAAAAGAATTACACTAAAGCCATTTATTGTTGGGTTAGATATACTGCCAGAATTTGCTAAAAAGTTTGATTGTGTTGGCACATTTTACAATCCTAAAGATGAGCATTCAATTTATGGAACTGTGGGCATTATTATTCAACAAACATTGAATACAACCACTACGCAAATCAATCTTTTAGATCACAATGGCAACCCTACCATAACCAATATTCCATTTACGCTATACGATCATGCCTCGCAAAAAATAATGTACAATTTCGTGCATAATTTAGATACAAAAGGCAATCCAGATACGATTTTTTTAGACCCTGTTGGGATGTATGATATTGAAGTGCACAGCACACCATCGGTGCGCAAAAACAGTATTGAGCTTACACCCGGCCGACACAATATTATTGCAATAGATGTGCCATTGGGCAGCCTTGTTTTTGCAGGCAATGCTGCTGCCGATGCGCCCGATGTGGTAAGAAAAGGGAACAGTATTTTAACCGTTCAAAATACAGGCGAAAGCAAGCTGCTATTAAAAGATGTTTACCGTTCGGAAGTGCTCACGCTGCCCGAAACTTTTTTTAATGAAACCCCGGTAATGGGCGGTGTAAAAAATGAAAAAACAGTAAAGGGATTTGCAACATTATCGTTGGTGGTTTTTGAAGCCGTGTCGCTATCGGTTTTGCACGAAAGTAATGATGCACTTACACTCGCCACCCGCATGAATTTACGCGAAACAACCAATCTAAAACTTCAACCCGGAAGTTACACGCTGGTGTATAAATCAATAAAAAATTCAAAAACAGAAAGTACCAAATCTGTGAAAGTTGTTTTAGAAGAAGGGCGGTATCAAGTGGTGAGTTTGAAGTAAGTAAATGGGCTTGATAACTTTAGTGTTATTCGACTTTGATGAGCGAATGTTTAGCTCTCAAAAAAGTTTAATCCCCAAATCACAGGTCTTAATGGCAAAGAAAATGCTTTGTTGAATATTGCTTGGTAGTTCAGGTATTTATTGCGTTTGGTGGAAACCGCTATTGCATTTCAGACAGTAATGAGCGATATTGTGTTGAATTTTATCACATTAAAAACAATACAACTCGAAAATTCTAAACCATGTATCATAGTTAAGAAGTC
Source organism: uncultured Chitinophagaceae bacterium (assembly GCA_964650845.1). Lineage (GTDB taxonomy): Bacteria > Bacteroidota > Bacteroidia > Chitinophagales > LD1 > UBA7692. The sequence continues at coordinate 4,322 of CAZYXR010000003.1, read as the reverse complement.
ATAAACGCTCAACGTCTGTCAGGCATCTCCGTACCAAAAGTTAAATTTGGTCGTCAATACTCTGTTATTTTGCCAAACTATCAATATGATGAATCGCCAGTTGCATAAAAGTTTCACCCTTCTTTTTTCTTTAATAGTTGTTCATTTTTTACAAGCTCAAATTCTTGCTCCGGTAAAATGGGGCTGGAAAGCCGAGCCGCTAAAAAGCAATGAATACAATCTTGTTTTTACAGCAAGTATTGATAAAGGCTGGCATCTTTATTCGCAGTTTATTGGCGAAGGCGGTCCTGTACCCACAGCTTTTACTTTTGAAAAAAACAATGATGTGCAAGTAATTGGTAAGCCAACCGAAATCAGCAGCCATGTAACCGAAGGCATGGATGATATGTTTGGCGTTCATGTAAAAAAATTTGATGAGCGTGTACTGTTTACCCAAAAAGTAAAAGTGCTTAACAACACTACCCTGAAAGGAAGTGTAGAATATATGGTGTGCGATGACAGCCGTTGCCTACCACCCGATCTAAAGGAATTTGACTTTGTACTTGCTACCAATTCTGCCACTCAGGAGGCGCTACCTGTTGATGACGAAAACCCAACTTTAAAATCCACCACTCGGGAAAATACAAGTGAAACAAATCTATCTATTCAGCCTTCGGTTTCAGATTCTAACCTTTCATCTGGCAGCGCACAGCTAATGCCTAATAAATATGGCTCACCAATAAAAAATTGCGGCACCGAGGTAACAGAAACAAAAAATCAAACGCTATGGCAAATCATTGTGTTGGGCTTTTTGGGCGGGTTGATTGCCCTGCTTACACCATGTGTTTTTCCAATGATTCCACTCACAGTTTCATTTTTTACTAAGCGGAATGAAAACCCTGCTCGCGGTCGGGTGGAAGCGCTGTTTTACGCATTTAGTATTGTGTTTATTTATTTCCTTATCAGTGTGCCTTTTTTAATTTTTGACATTTCGCCCGACACGCTGAATGAAATTTCTACGGGTGCACCGCTCAACATTTTCTTCTTTATTATTTTTGTTGTTTTTGCTTTTTCCTTTTTTGGATATTACGAAATAACGCTGCCAAGTTTTATTGCCAACAAAGCAGATAATGCTTCGAATGTTGGCGGTGTAATTGGTATATTTTTTATGGCGGTAACATTGGCAATTGTTTCGTTCAGTTGCACCGGTCCTATTCTTGGTTCATTGTTGGTAGGTGCGCTTACTTCCAGTGGTGGCAAACTGAATTTGGTAGCTGGTATGAGTGCCTTTGGCTTGGCGCTGGCATTGCCATTCGGCTTGTTTGCTTTCTTTCCTCAAATGCTGAAGTCGTTACCAAAAAGCGGAGGATGGATGACCACGATAAAAGTAATTCTTGGCTTTTTGGAATTGATTTTTGCATTCAAATTTTTATCAAATGCCGACCTTGTAATGCACTGGGGTATTTTAAAGTACGAAGTGTTTCTTGGTATTTGGATTATCATCGGTATTGCCATGTTTTTATACCTTATTGGTAAAATTCATTTTCCGCACGATCACCCATCAAAAACCATCAACAAAACACGTCTTGTATTGGCTGGTATGAGCGCAGTTTTTGTGCTGTACACCGCCAGTGGTTTATTTGGCAAGGAGCTTACTTTTTTCAGTGGCTTTCCACCACCCAAATTTTATTCGCTTTTTGTGCAAGACACAAAGTTTCATCCAACATCAGATTACGATGCGGCATTAAAACAAGCCAAGGCAGAAGGCAAACCATTGATGGTAGATTTTACCGGCTGGGCTTGTGTAAACTGTCGTAAGATGGAAGAAAACGTGTGGACAGATCCGGAGGTTTATATGCGCTTAAAAGAAAAGTATGTGTTAGTAAGCTTGTATGTAGATGACAGAAAACCACTGCCGGAAAACGAGCAGTACATCAGTAATTTCAGCGGAAAAAAAATTAAAACAGTAGGCAATAAATGGAGCGATATGCAAGCAACCTATTTTAATAGCAACACACAACCTTATTATGTTTTGCTTTCACCAAACGAAGAGTTGCTTACGCCTCCGGTGGGCTATACTCCACAAAAAGGCGATTACCTCAAATTTCTCGATTGTGGTTTAGATGCCATGAAAGAATTGAATACCGTGGCGCAGAAGTAGATTGTGTTGTAGAAAACCAAATTTTCAATAGCACTTTACTTATGTTTGGCAACCAATAGCAATGCAATGGAATTCATAGATTTTGAAAGCCTTCAACAAAGGCAACATGAAATCAGCCATGATTTCCAAGCCCAAAAGCCCTTTAAGTATGTTGTGTTTGATGGTTTTTTTAAGCAGAATGCAGCAGAAGTTATTCATCAGAATTATCCGGTAATAGAAGATGGCGTGTGGGATGGCACAACTTACATCAACCAAAAGAACAAGTTTCAAAAGTCGAAGTTTGAAAACGGCTCGGTGATGCAGCGTGTGTTTGACGAGTTAAATTCATCGGCTTTTTTGCGCTGGCTCGAAGCAGTTACAGGTATTCGAGAAACCTTGATAGCAGATGAAGAACTTTTTGGAGGAGGTTTACACCAGTCGGTAAAAGGAGCATTTTTAAATGTGCATGTTGATTTTAATATGCACCCGAAAACAAACTTTCATAGAAGGTTGAATGTGTTGATATACATGAATAAAGATTGGAAAGACGAGTATGAAGGTCATTTAGAGCTGTGGGATTTTTCTAACAACAACAAAAAGCAGCTTGCTAAATATGCACCAATCTACAATCGTTGTGTGATTTTTGAAACCAACGAAATTTCTTATCACGGGCATCCATCGCCATTGCAAACACCGCCAAGTGTGAGCCGCAAATCGTTAGCGGTCTATTACTTTTCGGAGCATAGGCCAGAGAGCGAAGTAACGATAGACCACAACACCAAGTTTGTAAATACCGAAGGCGTAAACGGTTTTATTAAGCGCATGAAGTCGGGTGCGAAGGCTTTCTTTGAAAGATTAGGATTGCAATAGTTCATGCAGTGTTTCTATATCCACAATACGTTTACAGATTTTAAAGAAACAGTTTTTTGTACGGTTACATTTGCAGAAACTTTTTTTATGGCTTCAGTTGATGAATTGAAAAAAATATGCTCGCAAGTGCGCAGAGATATAGTGCGAATGGTTCATGCGCCACAAAGTGGGCATCCGGGTGGTTCGCTTGGGTGCACCGAGTATTTTGTTGCCTTGTATTTTGAGGTAATGAAGCACAACAAAGCCTTTAATATGGATGGAAAAGACGAGGATGTTTTTTTTCTTTCTAACGGTCACATCTCACCTGTGTTTTACAGTGTGTTGGCGCGTAGCGGATACTTTCCGGTGAGTGAATTGGCTACATTTCGCAAGTTGAACTCGCGTTTGCAGGGGCATCCCACCACACACGAACATTTGCCCGGGGTGCGCGTAGCATCGGGCAGCTTGGGGCAGGGTTTGAGTGTTGCCATTGGTGCAGCATTAAGCAAAAAATTGAATGGTGATAACTCGTTGGTATTTTCGCTGCATGGCGATGGAGAGTTTCAAGAAGGACAAATATGGGAAGCGCTAATGTTTGCTGCGCACAATAAAGTAGATAACTTAATTACAACTATAGACTACAACGGTCAGCAAATTGATGGCACAACCGATAAGGTTCTTTCCTTGGGCAATTTGCGTGCAAAGATTGAAGCATTCGATTGGGAAGTGCTATGGTTAGAAAACGGAAATGATGTTGCCGAAGTTGTAAGAACATTGAATGAAGCAAAGGCAAAAACAGGAAAA
>CAZYXR010000003.1:0-540 GCA_964650845.1 uncultured Chitinophagaceae bacterium | reverse complement strand
AAAAGGGAAGCCGGTATTTATTATCATGAAAACTGCAATGGGCGCAGGTATTGACTTTATGGTGGGCGACCACAAATGGCACGGTGTGGCGCCCAACAATGAGCAGTTAGAAAAAGCACTGGGACAGTTAGAAGAAACCTTAGGCGATTACTAAAACTATGGTTGTAAGTTACCTTGCTTCTTTTTGTATAAAAGCAAAATGGTGAATTACAATAACCTTTAGTTGCAGTTGTTACAGCAATCTTTCGATGGCATTTGTTACCTTAGTAGAATCGGGTTTGGTGATTGGTAAAAAGTAATCTACAACCATACCATTTTTATCAATCAGATATTTTTGAAAGTTCCATATCGGTGCAATGTTCACCTTGCCGTTTAGCGATTTATTGGCCAGAAACTTAAACACCGGATGCGCCTTTTCGCCCCGTACGTTGGTTTTTTCCATAATGCGAAACCTTACGCCATGATTCAGCACGCAAAACTCTTGAATAGGCGGATTCAAGTTTCTAATGCAACGCTTTAGCGAATATAAAAAAATGGAAA
>CAZYXR010000002.1:15602-78514 GCA_964650845.1 uncultured Chitinophagaceae bacterium | reverse complement strand
TCGAAAAAAATGAGAAATCAGTTTCGAACAAGTGAGGTTAATATTTAGTTATCCTGTATTGACAGGTAACATTGAGAACCCCCTTCGCGGATGCTTAGTTTTTAGAATCTCACGCTGCTTTATTTTGTTCACATGAGTATAAATTTGAGTAGTCATGATTGAACTATGCCCAAGCAACACTTGGATGTATTTTATATCTACATCATTTTCTAGTAATAATGTTGCAAGAGAATGCCTAAAAACATGTGGTGTAATATGCCGATTCATTCCTGATCTAATGGTGAGATTTTTTACAATACCTCGTATTGATTGCTCAGACAATTTTTTGCCAAAACGATTTACCAAAAAGAAGTTGCCAGACTGTGTAACTTTATCAGCATAAAGTGCATAGTATTTATTCAACACTACAAGGGTATCGGGGTTGCAAATTTCAACACTACGTTCTTTGTCTCCTTTTCCCTTTATAATTACTGAACCAGTAGCTATTTCGATCGTATCTAGTTTTAAGCCCGATATTTCTGAAACTCTTGCGCCTGTGGCATACAGCAGTTCTACAACAACTACATTGCGCAAGGCTTCAAAATATTTATAGTGTTCAGTCTGTGTCACAGTAGTTAATTGCTGATAAGCATATCTTAGGATAGTTTCGACTTCCTGTGATTGCATTACTTTGGGGAGTTGCTTAGGCTCTTTAATACGTATTTTCATTTTTCGCAGAGGATTTATTGAAACGTACTCTTCAAATTCTAAGTAGTTGAACATTGCTTTAGTAGTAGCAATTTTTCTCTTGATAGATTTAGGTTTCAGAGTTGAAATTGTCTCCAAATACTCACGGATTTCACTTTTTGTTATCCTACTAACTTCTATAGAATACTGCCTTTGTAAAAGGAATTGATAGAATTGTTTTAAATCAATCTCATAGGCTTTGATAGTTTTAGGAGAAAGGTTCTTTTCAAATTTACAATGATTGATAAAGTCTTTGATTGCTTTTGTGAATACGTACATGGTTCTGTTTTTAATTATAACTGAAACTAAATTCTTTATAGTCCTATTAAATGGTAGAGTTATTATGACTAATTTTTAAGCTAGTAACATTATACTGTGGAAAAGATCCCTTTGTAATGTTCCTTAGATGGTATTTTTGCATTCTACCAAATTAAATTTCCGATGGACGTTCTTTCTTCTGTCAATCTTTTTTTAAGATCATTTCAACCGCAACGTACTTATCTACCTACTTACAGCGCAGGTATTGATACACGCAATTTCAATATAATTTATTCACATCAACGGCAAACTAACTGGTGTGCAGCTGCGTGTATTCAAACGATTGCTGCTCATTACGGAATTGAAATATCGCAAGAAGATTTAGCCAGAAATCATTGTGCTACTGATCATTTCAATAATCCTAGAAATTGCCCTGCGACAGATTATGTAATTACAGGGAATCTAAATTTCTGCCATAATATATATCATAATCAATTGAAGAGGGTTTGTATTTCATCGACATTGGAGAAAGGTGATATTGATTTTAATGCTGTCATAAGAGAGCTACAAGAAAACAGGCCTGTTATGGTAGCTTATCGTCCCCAAGGATCCTCAATAGGACATGCTGTAATCATCACAGGGATAACATGGCAATGTGATAATGGAATTCATTATATCCAGCAACTTGTTATTCGAGATCCATGGCCCAGTCAAGAAAACATAAATAACTATGGAAGAAAAGTCATAACGAATGTAAGAGATTTTGAGAGTAGAATCTTTTCTCATTGGTATATTTCGATTAGTGTCTCAGATATCCATCACAGAAGCTTTCAACGGAGGAAATCTTGGCAGCCCTACTCCTTTTAAGAGCATATAGAAATTGTTATGGTGAACGAGTAACATCTCTCATCTATAAATTATAGCGTCTTTACAGATTGCCGAAATAAGATAACATAGTTATGTAAATAGCTAGTAGTAGTCTGCTAAGTCTTTCATCACTCATCTACACAAATATTAATTGACATACTTATGAAAATATTCAAACTAGAAGTACAGAATTTTCGTTTGCTTAAAAACTTCTCAATGGATTTAGAAGAGGAGCTTTCTTTAGTTATTGGGAAAAACAATACGGGAAAAACATCCATTCTCACAGCTTTGAGTAAATTTTTAAATCATTCAGATAGAAATAAGTTCTCTTATAATGATTTTAGTATAGATTTTAAGAACCATCTTGAAACAGTTGTCCAAGATGAAAATGAAATTCAAGAGCACGAGTATGTTAGTCAAGGTATAAGTCTTAAACTGTATATAACATATGGGGAGCATGATGATCTTTCTAATATAAGTCAGATAATGATGGACTTGGATCCAGATAATAATGTAGTGGTTCTTGGATTTGAGTATGTAATAGACTACAATCACTATAGTCACCTCCGAGCAGATTTTGCGAAATTTACGGAGAGTGAAAAAGAAAAACAAGCGGTAAAGAAAACTGAAGATAAGCAGTATGAGATAAAGGGGTTTGATAAATTCTTGGAAAATAGAATTGAGAATTACTTTGAACTGATGAAGAAATCACTTGCTTTTGATTGTGGTGCAGGGCTGGTGGATGAGACGAAATTTATCAATCTTGAAAATGAGAAAATTAATCTTGATAATATAATAAGCTTCAAATACATAAACGCAAAGCGTGAGGTTGCTAATAAAGAACCAAGTAGAAGTTTATCCAATCAAACATCACGCATTTACAAGAAGGCTGAATCTACCCAAGATACACTTGAAGCTATATCTGAATTTCAGGATAAATTGATAGAGACAGATGTTGAGCTAAGTAAAATTTACGGAAAACTTTTTACTGATGTACTTAAGAAAGTGAAGGACTTTGGTGGAATTAAGGCTAACGAGTCAGAACTGGATATCATATCTACACTTCAACACAAAGAGCTTCTTGAGGGAAATACTACGGTTGTTTATAAGCATGACGCAGATAATCATTTGCCAGAGCATTATAATGGATTGGGGTATATGAATCTGATCAGTATGATTTTTGAGATAGAGATTCTCGTGCATGAGTTTAAAAGAGATAAAGACAAAAAACCCGCAGATATCAATCTGTTATTTATAGAAGAACCGGAGGCACATACCCATCCCCAAATGCAATATGTTTTTATTAAAAACATAAAAAAACTTCTTGGAGAAGGGATAAAGAGAGAAGATGGTATCAAAAGAGATTTACAGTATATCATAAGTACACATTCGGCTTGTATTGTGGCTGATAGTGATTTTGACGATATCAAGTATTTGAAGCGAGATAAGGATAATAAAGTAAAGGCGAGAAACCTTAAGGATTTACGCAGAGAGTATGAAGCAGACCCTATGCAGTATCAGTTTTTGAAACAATATTTAACTATCAGCAGGGCAGAAATTTTCTTTGCAGATAAAGCGGTCTTAATTGAAGGAGATACAGAACGAATTCTCATTCCTACCTTTATGCGCAAGATAGATATTGATGAGGAAAATAAACATAAAGCAGCTGTAAGCGAAGATGATTATTTACCACTACTCTCTCAAAATGTTTCTGTTATTGAAGTGGGTGCATATTCTCAGATATTTAAAAAATTCATAACCTTTTTAGGTATTAAATCACTTATTATAACTGATATTGACTCTGTTAAAGCAGAAGTAAAAAAGGGGGCGAAAAAAGAAGGTGAAAAAGAAAGTTTTATATCATGTCCCGTTAATGAGGGTACAGGCACCAGTAATTCAGCCTTAAAAGCGTTTTTTGACGCTAAACCTTGGGATGAATTAAAATCTCTACCCCTTCCCCATAGAATAGTTGTGTTAGATGAAGCTGAGATTATGATTACTTATCAAACAGAAGAAAATGGACATCATGGAAGAAGTTTTGAAGATGCATTTATTGCGTTAAATAAAGACTTTATAAAGGAAAAGAAGAGTGAGTTTAGAGGACTTAAGAATATAAAAGACTTTGATGATGATGCAATAAGCCCGTATGACTTAGCTCAAAACTGTATTAAAAAGAAAACTCATTTTGCATTAGATCTTCTTTATCACAATGGAGATCAATTTAATAATTGGCAAATCCCAAGCTACATCAAAGATGGATTACTATGGCTGAAGAAAGATTAAAACTAGAACCCGAAGTACAATCTATTATGAAGCTCATTGACGATGGGCGTAATTTTCTGTTGAGTGGAGGTGCTGGAAGTGGCAAAACATATTCACTAGTTCAAGTAATTAGACAAGTAATTGCAGAAAATCCTACAGCAAAAGTTGCCTGTATGACTTATACTAATGCCGCTGTAAAAGAGATCGAAGAACGGGTTAATCACAAACATCTTAATGTTACGACCATACACGATTTTTTATGGGACAATATCAAACATTTCCAACAAGAATTAAAAGCGGTCATTATTGAACTTGCAAATGAAGAGCAAGCAACTATATCTATTAATGAGGATGATGTTATACCTGCAAATTACTTTGATCACCTCGAAAAAGGGATACAGTATAAAGAGTACGTTCGCCTTAAAGAAGGAGTCATTTCTCATGATGATCTTTTGATTATAGCACATGCTATGTTTAGGAAATATCCTAAGCTCAGTGCTATCGTGAAGGATAGATTTAGGTTTATATTTATTGATGAATATCAAGATACTAATAAGTTGGTGGTAGATATCTTCCTTAATCATTTTAAGCAAAGTGATAAGCAAAGTATCATAGGTTTCTTTGGAGATGCTATGCAGTCTATATATGATGATGGGGTTGGGAATCTGGATATATATAAAGGAGATACAGCTGATGTAGTTAATGAAATCAAGAAGGTTCAGAATCGAAGGAGTCCATTAAGAGTGATTGCATTAGCCAATAAGTTAAGAACAGATGGAATTCAACAAGAGCCTTCAATGGATACAACTGCTCCTAATATGCTCAATAGACAAGTGAAAGAAGGAAATGTCTTGTTCATTTATTCTTCAAATGAAGATGTGTCACATGCGAAGCAATATCTGAAAGATAATCATGATTGGAGTTTTGATAACCCGTCCGAAACTAAAGAGTTAAACTTAACACACAATCTTATTGCAGATAAGGCAGGATTTAGGACTCTTATGGATATCTATGACAAAGATCAAATCTTAAATTTCAGAGACAGAATAAAAAAACACATAAAGGATGCAGGTATTACAACAGACTTTACAGGAATGACGTTTAGTAATGTTTTGAATGCTTTGGCGGAAGGTAAAATAGGTAGAGAATTAAGACGAGTAACACCTACTGATTCTATGCAGGCATTTATAGACCAAAATCAAGAACTATATAAAGTTGCGTTGAACTATAACTATGGGGACTTTTCCAAGATGTATGTTAACAAGGATCAACTTTTGGATGATAAGAAACAAGATGAAGAAGATGAAAACAAGAAGGGTTCTAAAAGAGATAATCTGATTAAGCACCTATTTAAAATTCAGAAAACAATTGCTCTATATAAAGCGCAGATGTACAATGAGTTTTTGAGAGCTACGGATTATAGAAGTAAAATTGTTCGTATTGCTGATAAGCGAGAACTGAAAAGTAATATTGAGAGTCTCATTGATGTAGGAAATAAAACTATTGAAGAGATAATCAATGAAGCGCATGAGAAAGGCATCTGTCTGATTGATGATAAACTAACAGAGTTTCAGGCTAGGAATGAATATTTGTATAATAGGATTAAGCAAGTACCGTTTAATGAGTTTCAAAAGCTGTTTGATTACCTTGAAGGTAAAACGCCCTTTTCAACAAAGCATAAAACCAAAGGTGCCGAGTATGACAATGTTCTTGTCGTGTTAGATAATGGAGGATGGAATAATTATAATTTTAAAAATTTATTTCTGGGAGGTGATAACCAAAGTGTGTTAGACAGAACTCGAAAAATATTCTATGTGTGTTGTACGAGATCAAAGGAAAATTTGGCAGTTTTTTACCATAGTCCCGACCCAAGTGTTATTACTAAAGCTATAGAGTGGTTTGGAGAAGATAATGTAAAACCGATTTAAAATCTGTTACATGAACAGAAAGCAAGATTGCAAGTTCCCTGTCAACAATTAGAGGGGGTGAACTTGCCTTCTTGCCAAAGGAGACCTTTGGAATCCCTTTAAATACGCAGCTACCGATGCTTATCGTGTCCCCATTTTCCTATGTTGTGTTGTTTTCTTTTTTTTGTGATTCTTCAGCCGTAAGGTCCCGTGTTATCTCCCTGTCATTTTGTTCTCTCAGACTTTCTAGCTCTTCTATTCTGTAAAACCGTTGTTCTAACTCGTTAAGCCTTTCTTGATCATAACCTAAGGTGCTCAACCGATAATTTCTATTATCCTCTATGCCCATCTGCCCTCCTCGCTCATAAGTTGTTAAACCGTTTTCAGTAATCTTTTCATAAAACTCTTTCGAAGAATATGATTGTTCATATGCATTAGCAAGTATCTGTTTGATTTCCTCTTTACGAGATATTCCTTCCCGGGCTTTAACCTGAAATTCTTTGTCTGTTTGGTTTCTTTCTAACGAATGAGCATGATTGACAATAGATACTAATTCAGGATATTTCTCAATCTGATATTCTTGGAGCTTCTCTTTAATGGCTTGATACTCTTTTTTAGATACTCGTATTGCTTTGCCTGTTTCTGCTTCTACACCGCTTAGCATGATATGGATGTGTTGGTGGGATTTATCATCGTGAATAGCTGCAATTGCTAAGCTGTTTTCATTGCGGAGGTGAATATAGGTGCGCGCTAAATCCTCTAAGATTTCAGAAGTAAGCTTTTGCGTGTCGGCAGCGGTGAAGGCAATAATATCGTGATAGCAATAGTTTTTTCCCTTGCGCTGAAACCGTCTGTTTGCCTCATTGTTTTCGAACTCCTTAATTATACCTGTAGCCTGTTTGCTTATTACGTTATGCCTGATAAGAAAAGGGTTGCCTTTAGCATCTTTAATTACCGCATCATCCCGGGTTATATAGGTAAGCAAATCGGTAAACGAACTGCTACTTTTCCTGCCCATTGATTTTACAATCATGCTGCTTGATTATTTGCTGTAACGTGTCTAAAAAGCGTGGGTTAGATTGAAGGGTCTGGGTGATAAGGACTTCTAATGATTGAGGTTGTTTCAGTGACTTGGTTAATACCTGTTCAAACTCCTGTAACAGGGCTTCTATGCTTTCGCTCTTGTCTCGTTGGAATAAACCGCGCTTTTCCTGCCGGATGCGCTCAACTTGGGTACGTAGTAAAATGAACTGTTGAAAGAGGCTTGTAAGTATTTCAAGGCGCGGTGTTATGTACACCTGTTGCGCGTATGCAATGGCGGCTTTTCGAATGAATTGAGTGATGGTGTAGCCATTGCGTTTTGCATGATGGACAAGCAACATTTCCTCTGGTTGCTTAAGGGCAATAGTATGTTCGGTAATAATGGTGCGGTGCTTTTGCTTATAGAGGCGTAAATATTCTTGGCGATACTTCTTTTTTCCGGCACGGATAGCTTCTTCACCTTTATCAAGCAATTGCTGTGATGCAAGGTACTCATAGAGTTTGCTATTTCGCTCCGTTTTCTTCATGTAAAAGGAATAAGCGGAGGATTAGTTAATGGTGAAGGCGGTGTGTATATAAATGGCTTGTTAGAGGCAAGTTTGCGCAGTATTGGATTTTCATAGTAAGGTGTCATCTGCATCTTAATAGGTCTATAATTTCCTATGATAGCTAGAGCTTGATTTGATTTCAGGGTGCGTATTTGTTGCGCAGTCATGAGTGGTTGTTTTACCTCTTTCTCGTCATTGATAATGTTTTTCCATCCAAGCAATTCTTCAAGCTCTTTCGCAGTTTTCATGTCTGTGCCCGCCAAGTATACTTTGGTGAAGCAGTTTGCAAGAATGTTGCTGCCAGCTTCTTGTCCGTATGCATAATAGACTTGGGCTTTATTTTGGAAGAACAGCATCAAGCTGATCTGATACTTTCGATTATTACTAATAATGTTATCGAGACTTTGCAAATTGAGGGTTGATGCCTCGTCAACGATAACCCAAACAGGTCTATCATTTTTAGCTGGCAATCGCTGCATCAATACCTTAAGTGCGCTCTCTATTAAAAAACTAATAATTGAGTGATAGTACTCTGCGTCCATGGTTGTATTTTTAATGAATAGCGCGTGCTTGCCTTTTCTAAACTCATTAAAATCAATACTGCTTGTTGAAGTGACTTTTCCCATATCATCGTCATTCCATAATGATAGTGCTGCCTTACAACTCATCACAATTGACTGAAGCGTCTTTTCATTACTCCGAATTAGAGCTTTATAGTCTCTAAACTCTTTAGGGTCTGCAACCTTAGCTATGAAGCGATCTATTGCCTGTGGGTCACCACTAAACGTATTTAATAGGTGCAGTACATTGGTTAGATTTCTGTATGACTTATCTTGTCTCAGGATAACTTTGATGAATAGAGCGAGCAAGTCAGTACTTGCCAATTCCCAAAACTTATCTTTTGAAGTACCAAGAGAATTTCTTACTAGATGTGCGGCAAGTTTGTTCGAGTCATTATCCTTCTTGATAAAATCGAGCGGATTTAAGCCAATAGAATTGTTCGGGTTATTGAAGTCCAATACATGCACTTGATAACCACGCTCTGATAGACTTTTCCCTGTTCTATTTACAAGCTCACCTGATGGATCGTGGCAGATAATACTTGCATTATTTACTTTTAGTAAATTAGGAACGGCAATAATGGTACTCTTACCAGATCCAGTTCCTCCAAGGAACACTGCATTTCTATACCCGTATTCAGGCTTCGTAAGGCAATCAGTACCATTGATACAAATACTGCGCCCGCTTGGTGAAGCAATGTCTTCTAGGTTTCCAAAACCTTCGTTTGGTTCATCAATCAAGTATTCAGTCCCGAACACCAACGAATCATACACTGATTTTAAAGCGATCTCACCAACGGTGGCGACACCGCTTAACAATGTATGAGGTGTTATAATTCTAGTCATCGAACAAATACTTTTTGATATTGGAATTGAGTTCTTTAATGAGACTTAGAAGCACACCGCTTACTACCCAAATAATAAATAACAATAGCTTCCAAAGTGCTGTAAGCACTTTAGAAACTACTGCATTGATAATGGATGGTTGCTTACTATTCATATCCTGCTGTGATGTTTGGCAGAATCGATACCTCAGCGCCATGTTTTTCAAATAAAAGTTTGAATGTTTGGGCGGCTACATCAAACTGTTTTTGTGTTTCATAGTTAGGCGGTTGAAAAACAATAAGTATTACCACTCCTTTAAGTGATGGCATGGGAGCGATTTGCTCTAATTCTTTAACTGCTTGCTCTGGGGAGTTTTGTGCAAGAAGAAAATCCTTGGAGCGGTAAAAACTAAACTGGTCTGTGTTTTCAAGTAAGTCTGAATTAATAACCATCTGTTTATCACGCGCATTCGTAGAGTTTAGATACTGTGCCTCGGATGCAATAGTCTCATACACGCGCGATTTAGGCGCATTTGCTGAAGGTGCTTTTTCAATAGAGTCAATCATCATTGTGACTTTATTTCTCAAAGCTTTCAACGTTGCTACACGATTGTTTTCATTTGAGAAAATCCAATGTTCAGATTGAACTTGTACCTGGAAAATCTCTTTTTCCGCTTCATGAATCGACCTCATGCGAATAGTAAAGCCGTCATACAGGTTTTGATCTCGAATAGGTATTAACGAGTTGAACTCTTGTGAACTGATTCTTTTTAATCCTTCGCGTGAATCATCAGTGATGTATGAAACTGCATGACTGGGAGGATTTGGAAAAGTATTTTCAAAATACTCGCTGCACCCGGTAGCTCCGATAATTAGTAGGAAGCCTGCTACTTGCATAAACTTTTTCATGGCTGTATTTTTTGTTGTTACTTAAAAGAGAGATTGGGGGATATCATTGAAGCATAGCGGGTGAACACCATCATTTCTATGAGTGATATTCTCGGATACAAAAAGTGCCCATGATTCACGGAACATTTCTTGTAAGCGAGCCTTGAGTTTTTCTTCTACAAGTTGCTCTTCCTGTCTTGTAACCTCTGACTGATAGGTGCGACTTGGTATGTTTTGTAACTCATCTTCCATGCGCTCAATAATTTTTTCTAACTGTTCAATTCTGAGGCTTCGCTTTTCTCTAGTTCTATCTCTATCAGTAGGTAGGCATGTAGCAAGATATACGGCTATTGCGAGCAGAAATACTTGAATGGCAATGAAGTGATATGGTTTTAAAGGCAGTACGCTCCCTACTTCTACTTCATTTAAGGAAAGCCCTCCGATATTCTTTACATACATTGATCTGATAACCGCAAATGCTGCATAACAGCCAATAAGCATGATAGCTGCTGCTATGCGTATGTACCATTTATGAGGATTAGTTTCGGTAGCTCTGATAAGCTTCACGATAAGGTGAGGCAATGCAGCAAATGCTATCGTTAGAAAAACAACATTTCCTATCTGTTCAAAATTATTAGAACTGACAAAGAGTGAAAAAGCTGCCTGTGTTATTTTAGCTTCAAAGACGGCTATGGCAATGATGACTATGTGTATCGACCAACCACCCTTACGGATTTCTGTATCAGTATTTGGATCCTCGGCTTCTTCAGATTTCAACAGATTTAATTCTGCTTTTCTTGTGGTAAGTCTTGCTCGCTGATTTTGCTCGCTTTGTTTTTGCGCAAGCGTATTTTTTGCAATCATCTCTGTGTCCTGAACATGACTGCGTTCTTTCTGATATATCTGCATATATCTTGCCCGAATAGGTGCATCGTAAGCATTCATTGAATCATTACGTTCAGGCTTATTAAGAATCGCTAATCTCTTTGCGGAGTTAGTCGAATCCTTGAGTATGAGTTGGTGGTTTTGTTCTAGCGAGTCTGTAGTTACGTGCTCGCGGGTTGATTTTTTGAAAAAAGAAATCATCGTTAAAAATTTACTGTATTAAAAAAATAATTCAATAACCACGGGATGGATTCATAGTGGTTTCACTATTATGAATCCTGTGTCTTTTCGGATGTTTCTTTATAAACTTTTAATTGTTGTTGTGCTTGGCTTTCCGCCTCCCACATTGCCGCTTGTTCGAAATCGTAGATTCGTAAATGGCGTTTTCGCGAGAATCGTTCAATTGCGAGTATTTTATCAATATTAACTTCGGTTTCTTCCTTGTGAATTGATGTGCATAGTCCATTTTCAGTACCATTTGCTTTATAGTTTTTCATACTAAATACATTAAAAATGTTATTGACTATTGCACCTAGTATGATATCCTATTACTAGGTGTTGTATGCTAGTGGTAAACTGTATTTCAAACTTTGAATAGAGGCTTTGATTGAAATATCAGCTACGCATCTGCCGTCTTCCTTACGGAGGGCGGTTTTTAATTTGTCTGGAATATTTATATTCGGATTCTAATCTTAAGAACAAAGGCTGGTGTTGTCGGGTTTTTTTGCCTTGTAACTGTTGATATACACTCATTGCTTTGCGTTTTGTAACGCAAAGTTCTCAATAGCTAAAATTTATTTAATTACATAATATAGATACCACCTAACTATTTTGTCTATGGATTTGTCTAACGATTATCTACAATATATCAGGCAGCAAATTAGAATGGTGCTGGGGAAAAAATTAGAGGATGTCTCTATCCTTGATATTAACTCAAGAATAGATGGAGATTATTTGACCTATTCTGCTAAGAATAAAAGTGAACCTAAGTTACACTATTGGACATATGAAGACATCTATTTTTCAAAGGAAGAGGATTCTATTGATAATGTTAGTACAAGAACACTACAACGATATATAAATAATGGACTACTGGACTCTACACATATAAAAATTGTTGCTAAAATTTTTTCGTTACCTTCAGAGAAAGATCACAGGTTGGGTGGTTTTAAGAGTTCCCCTAATCAACCTTATGCATACTTTGATGAGGCTATAAATACGACTAAAAAAAGTTATACATGGGAGGGCTGTTTATTCCAGTTAATACATTACTTACATAAAACCCATATAAAGAAGGTTACCATATGTATTGATGAGTTAAGTTTTGTCTTTAAAATAATGCCTACGCTTATTTATTTCCTTATGAATAAGCAAGGAAAAATTCACCTTGTCTATGCCCCTAAACATGCATACGGACTTATGTCGAGTAGAGAGTTTGTAGCTCTATGGAAACTAGGAGTGACCATCACTGTTCTAGATTTTAAAGAGTCTTTAGTAAATAAATCCGAACGGGGGTTTATTTTCAACTGGCTTCCAATAGATGGAGTCATGACCAGCGATGATTTAGTGAGAAAAACATCTATAGAATTACTTAGGGTAACTTCAGGAGTATTTGATCGAGAATACTTCTCCATTCTCTATGAAAATAGTAATGAACTAAATCGTATTGAGATAGAAAAAACTATTAATAAAGTATTCCGTAAGGTAGAAGATAAAAAGCTAGCTTGTCCGTTGCCTGTACAACCCACAACATTTTCTCGATTGGATGAAACAGAATATACTGATTGGTTTAGTGAAATACATAAGCGAGATGAAAGAGCTAATCATTATAACAACATTCGTGGGGAATTTATTGGCTTACCTTTAAAAGATATCTATTACCGACATTCCTTCTTTGTTAGATATAAAGTCTATCAATCATTTAAGCTCATTGAAGCGCGCGCAAAGGTTGATCCTTACCTTACCGCACTAATTGACAAAGTAGATTTTGAAAATACACACCTCTATCACCCTTATAATTTATTTGAGAATGGTGATACAGTATTGTACCCAACCAATCCCCCACTCATTGAGGTTAATACCAGAATAGAGGGAGGAAGATATGAAGTAGCTGAGGGACATCATCGTCTATTAGCATTATCACTATGGAATATAGATCCTGATTCTGAAGTTAGAGTTTACGTCTTTAGAAGTATGAACAGAGAATCCTTTGTCCCTTCCTCATCCGTAACTGATGAAGTTCTCCAAAATACTATACAGAATAATTGGGTGGCTGCTAAATCAAAAATAGTAGATATTCACCATCAGGATGTGGAGCTTTACCCTAGACGTAATATAGAATCTTTTTGCCATCATACGGATGCGCAATTACATACAGAACTTGGTCATATTTTGATTGGCTGTGGTATTTTATCCGGACAAGAGGAGGCCTATAAATTCAGCCATAAAAAATTTATTCGTCAAGTTGACGGTCAACAGTAAATTTATTGACACCCTATCCCCCTGAGTATTTAGCGTAGGCAATACCTTTGCGCGCAAATAACTTACAATGGACATCGGTCACGTTATTTGTCTTGAAAAACCTGCTTTCTATATGCTCTTAGAGCAGGTGCTAGAACACGTTGATAGCAAGTTTGAACTTTCAAAAGAAAAGCAACAATGGATCTCTGGCGATGAAGCGATGAGTATACTCAATATCAAAAGCAAAACTACCCTTCAGGAACTTCGCAATAATGGATTGATTCGCTTTTCCCAACCTCAGCATAAGGTTATCCTCTACGACAGGACTTCCATCTTAAACTATATTGAAAAACATGCACGTGAACCATTTTAATTATGGAACAAGAACCAACCTATATTAAAGGATTTAATGATGGGTATAAACTTGCCAAGTTTCAACCTGAACTCTATGCCAAGCTATCAGATAGTTTGAGTCAAGATAATGAGTACGAGCGCGGTATTTTAGAGGGCGCTAAAGAGTTTGAAAAAGAGCGTGAGCATACAAGAGTTGGTGAATTAGATCAAGTAAGAAAAGCGAAGGAACTCAGTAAGGATTTAGAACAGGAAAAATAGCGTGCCTTAATTTTTAAAAAACCTGCTGATTGCGGTCTTTCCATTGATTTCAAACTTAACTACATACATCCCTTTAGAGAGAGTACTTATGTCAATTTCTTGACTGTATGGATAGTCACCTACCTTTTGTCCAGATACATTGTATATCAAAACAGATTGAGGAGTATCATCAAAGGTGATAACATTGAGAATTGTATTTGATGGATCAAGAAATACAGAAATGTTATGAGAAGAGATATCTGGATTCGTGATACCGGTTGTATTGGTGAATGTTTGCCCTGCGGTAAGTTTATTTTTATCACAGCCACAGTGTTCTAATACGGTTACACTGCTTTTATCTGAATTAACTGAAAGTTTTATCCAACCGTAACAACCTATGCCCACCTCTTCTTGTGAAAAGGAGTCGTAATAATAATCAACATCGAATCGATAGCAGATATATCCGATACTGTTATTGGGAAATTGGTTGGATGAACTCATTCTGCTGATGTAAGCTGAATTGCTGTATGATTCTCCTGGATCGAGATACACGCCAATGTTGTCTCCACTTGCATAGCGAATGGTGTGGTTTCCGGAGTTAACTTTAAAGCGAAGTGGTTTAGTTGAGTAAACTCCTGATGAATAAGGACGAAGGGAAATTATTCCTATGGTATTTTCCCAAACGTTATCATAGTAAGCCACTACTTTGGCATCATTACTACCATCGTTGTTTAGGTCTAACATTAAGGCTAGGGAATCGGTAATCTGTTGTTGTGCGTTTGGAGCATCGCAGTACCTGTAGTAGGTAACTTGTGAGTATGTGGTTATAAAAAATAGAGCGGTTGAAAGTGTGAGTACAATTACTTTTTTCATGATGTAAAATTTTGTGCTTACTCTATAATTCCTCTTTTCGGCTACCGAGGTTTTTTATTAACGAATTACTTTTCACTACAGCTGTAACCGAGTGTTACTAATGGAAGGGAAGAGTTTTGTGTCTTTGAAGAAGAATTTTCACAAACTTCTTTCACATCAACTCCTTGTTCAGTTACCGACCATTGTCCAGCATTTGCTTTGCAATCAGCCTCAGCTTCTGCATAAGGATCAATCGTTACTGATGATGAAGTATCTCTGCAAACAATGTTTGAAGTTCCAGCGCCTATACAACGACCGCATTTTGAGTAGCTCAAAGAACATTCTAAACATTCCTTACATGAACTGAAAGAAAAGAGTGTAATCACTGCGCAAAAGATAAATACTGAATTTTTCATATCGGATTTTTGTATTCTGCCTACTCTACAAATCCTCTTTTCGGCTACCGAGGTTTTGATTGAAAGATTACTTTGTTATTGTTTTTTCTTTCTCAAAAAATACTTGGTTGCGCCAACATTTCCATAGTTATCTGGTATAATGGCTCCGTTAATTATTTCCCATCCTTCGCTAGTAAGTTTATCAAGATATTGTATTCCGAATACCTCCCCTACGGTTCCTTTTGGTGGAGAAAGTTTTTCATAGTCCTTATTGGTAATTAGAATAACCGCATTTGCTTTTACATACAGTTCTCCAAACTCATACTTTTCCTGTGCGTGCAGCGTTGTTGTTGAAAGGAGGGAGATAAATGTGATTACTGTCAGAATTGTGTTTTTCATTTCGCATTGTTGAGTAATAAAAAAATGTGTCGTCTTTCTTCAAAGAATTTGACGCGCAAATTTTATTTGCTCATTTTTAGTCAAACGCGAAATGTGAATTGGGTAGTGTAAACCCGCCAGATGGTACTTCTATGCCCGAATCGGGTAGTTAAGGGTAGCGCTTCTTTTCGATACTCGCGTCTTTGAGCATCTTGACTATCTCCATTTTTTTACCCCGTGCAACGACAAGCTTTTCGCCTGTAGTCAGCAGTGCAAAATTTCGGTCTCCTTTCTTACAAATGGAAGAAAGGAACGCGGTGTTGAGCAGTGTCGATTGATGAATGCGTACAAACCCGTATTGCTCTAATACCTCTGCATAATGAGCAATTGAGTTTGAGGCAACAACAGTATCCTTGTTGAGAATGTGAAAATGTACACTTGAGTTCTGTGCAGTGCAGTAAATAATATCACTCACCACAATACGATGGTGTACTGAGGTAGTTGAGACTACAATAAAATGTGACATCTAGTATTCGTTGTCCGCGCAGCCCTAAACGGAGGTTTGTAAAATGCGAACGTGGGCTACACAGCTACCTGCAACCGAGGCACTGGAATGCCTACCAAAACAGATATACCATGCACACCCACGCGAATCCGCGCAGTGTAACAGCATTCTTGCTTTGGTTGAAATTTTCCAGTTTTCGGTTGCAAGAACAGCTAACGCTGCAATTATTTTAAATAATACTGAACGAATATAGCTACTAAGGTTGTAAGCAGCAAAGCAATAGTTAGGAATTCGAGCGATTCTTATACAAACAACAGATCTTTACTTTGTTCAAATACCCTTAACGCTTTTTGGGTACATCGTTTCAATAGTTTAGTTTTATTTTGGAGAAACTCTACAAAATGGGAAAAGATAAGCACAGCGAAAACACTTCCGAATATAGTAAACCTCATACAAGTTCGGGATGTCCTGAAGAACATGTTGATCAACTTCACTTTGCAGAAGAAGGTAAACATGATTCACGTCTTGATGTTGATCACATCACAGATACTGGGGCTATTCAGATGGGACAGGAAACTTATGATTTCCACCAATCTAATAAAGAGGAATCTGACAAAGATCAGCCTGATAAAGAAGATGGGTCTAAAGAAGAGTAGGTACACTCTTTCTACTTGCAAATAATTAAGTATTGTGGTTTACTACATAGATATATGACTATGTACACAAGCCAATATTTATTTGATACAACGTTCTTACTTCAACACGGATGGACTGAGGAAAACATTAATACCATCATTCCTTTGTTAGAATCATTAGATGATCAATCTTTACGTGAATTACATCGACTATGCAACATTGCCATGTTTGCACCTGACGAATCAGTTGATGAGGAACAAGCCGTATGGGTACTTATAAACCCCCAAGATACTCCTAAAGACCTGTTGTTTTCTGCATTGGCTCAACTAAATTTGATATCAACTAACGAATAATTTGCTCATGGAAATCATCCATGATATCACTAGGTAAAGAATCTAAATAGATTTCAGTTGTTTTACTGTCCCCATGTCCGAGCATATCAGAGATACTTGCAATGGGTATTCCTAAGTTCTTGGCTCGTGAGGCAAAACTATGGCGACTTACATAACTCGTAAGGTTTTCCTCTATTCCGCAGAGTGTCGCCAGTTTTTTAAGCTTCTTGTTGTAACGTTTACGTGCCCATTCAATATCCTTGTATTGCTCTTTTTCGGTTTCTCTGTTGATGACAGGAAATATGTAGGGTTGCTTACTTCCGGGACGGAGATAGATATTTAAGATTGCCTGAATCTCCGGTGTAATTTTAATGTTATATGGTTTGTCAGTCTTTTTACGTTGATAGTACACCCGTCCATCAATAATGGTGGTGGGTTGTAGTCGGGCAAGATCAGCAAAAGGTAATCCCCGCATATAGAAACTTATCAGAAAGTAATTACGCGTATCAAACAGAGAATGCTTAGGTTCTAATTCTAATGCTTCTATCTTCTTTATCGCATCAATATTGATAGCCCGTTTTCGGGTTTTTGTTGTTTTGATTTGGTAATTTTTGAATGGATACAGTTCGCTATTGATTACCCCATCCTTGATAGCCCTATTGAAAATAGCTCTAATGGTACGGGTGTACACTGCCAATCCGTTTAAGGCGTTTCCCTTAGTAAGGTGACTTGCTTCAAATTTCATAAGAAACCCATAGGAGATATCCCTAAACGACAAATCTTTATCCTTAGCAAAGGTTTTAAGAACACTCAGCGTAATGCTGTAGATACGTGCATTGCCAACTTTGTGCATCAATTCCATTTCAGCTATAAGTTTTTCAGCGTAGCGAAAGAAACTTAGCCCATCCGTCCGCTGTTCAATAAGGTCTTTCAGTTGTGTTACTGAAAGCGTACCGAGTGTTTTTGCTTCATCAAGCTTGGTGATAATATCAAGTGCCTCAGCTTTTTTCTTCTGTAGATAGTTATTTAACCGGGTAACTGATTCTGTACCACGGTAAGAAGACTTAATCTTCCGTTGCGTATCATCCCAATCTTTCTCGTGTACAGCAATACCTAACGAGATTTGCGATGATTGTCGGTTGTGAATAATCCGCAGGAGGAGGGCGTAGCTGCCATCCGCTTTAGCTCTGCGGGTATCAATAACGAGTACCACACTTGTTTTCATGCTTTTTATTTAGGTTACAAAGATAATCATTTTGCACAAGCATTGCACAAGCAAAATTCAATTTAACATGGATTCATATCAATCCATATAAAACATAAATAACTGATTATCAATACTAATTAAAAACTAAAAACGATCATAAAGAGTATGGTGCCCTGCTTTGGGAGCAGGGGGTCGCAGGTTCGAATCTTGCCACCCCGACACATTAAAATCAAGGGTTTCAGCGAAAGTTGAAACCCTTTTTTGCTTTTCGGGGGAAACCCAATCTATGATTTCGGGTTTGAATGCTTCTTCAAAAAGATTAGCCAATTTCCTTTTCTTTCTCGTCAATAGCTTTGTTCGCAAGCCATGTTCTGCGAACCACCTCATTTGCAGGTTTCTCTTGCGAGTGGCGCTTCCGGCTTCTGCACCTGAAGAGAAAAAAGCCGCATTTCCCGACCCACATACGAAGTGTGTAACGGAAAAGGCTCGTTACACAAAGACTGACTTTATATTAGTTTTATAGCGTTCATAAAAAAACACTACATTCTGAACTTTATGGAATATTCGCGTTTATTGTTTCGTTCATCTACCGCTACTACCTTAAAAGTGTGTTCTCCGGCAGCCAACTTCATATCTAATGAGTGGGTCAGTTTTGCCACTTTAGCATCGTACTCGGTAATCACCCACTTATCGTCAATGTAAGTATCGAAATCGGTGATGCCGCTCAGGTTATCGCCAATAGTAAAAATAATTTTGCGGTACTGGCGCATGTTGCGCCCGGGCACAATGTTTACAGGGTTGATGCGCGGTGCTACGGTATCAATTTTTATTCCAAAATCGCCAAATTCGCGCACCTTGCCGCCAACGTGCGAGCCGTCAAACTTGCCGCCCTTGCTTACCCACGCGCCAAATTCATTCTTCCACACCAACACGGCTTTATCTTCTTTTCCTTTGGGAAGTTCTTTGGTGGTTTTGATAAACAACGAAGCAAAATCCATCAGCAGGGAAGTTACTTTATCCAATTGATGAATGTTTGAAAAGAACGAAGGCTCGGCAGTTTGTACAATGTTGTACCGAAAAAGCAGCGTGTCGAAAATGGTTTTTTCCATCACCGTAAAACTTACCTCATCGGTTGCCCAACGGTTGCGCTGAAATGGCGAAAACAACAGCGAGTAATTGATTTTCTTTTTATTAAAAATAATTGCTGCATCGTCCTTCACCAACTTGAATTTTACAGTGGAAGTGTTTCCCGCAAAATCATACACTTCAATCACAACATCTTTCACTTTGCCATCGCTTAAATCTATGATGCCGCTGTTGTTTACATCGCTGTAAATTGGGCATTGATTGGCAGGTTCTACAAAACATTTATGAAAACTTTTTCTGCCTTCATTCATAAAAATCGGGTAGTCAATATGGCTCAACACATAGCGTTTATCGCTGAAAGCAATACGGTTCATGTTGAACTCAAAAGTCTTCGCGCTGTCCACCAACACCCTCATGCCATACACGCCCATCGAGTTGCCCGTGCCGTTGATGCCGTCCCAACTGTTTACCGAAATGCTCACCGCATCGGCATTTACTTTTACCATGCCGGTGTTCACTTGATAATTCCCGAGCGAACCAACGGTGCGCACGCGGTAGCCATCGCTGTATAATTTCTTATCGTCCTGCGCATAGAATTTTAAAAAGCTGATGATGGGTTTGATGTTGTCTGTAAGGTTATAGCCAAACAACATCGGGTTGATAGGTCGCTCGAAAGTGTCGCGGATTTCAAAGTGTAAGTGAGGACCCGAACTGCCTCCGGTGTTGCCGCTCAAAGCCACAATCTCGCCCTTTTTTACAGGCAGTTCATCGGGTTTTAAATTGAAATCAACGGCAAAAGATTCTTGCTTGTATTGCTCCTGTTCTAATCGCTCGGCAAATCTGCCCGTTAATTTTTGCAGATGCGCATACACCGACACATAACCGTTAGGGTGAGTGATGTAAACCGCCTTGCCGTAACCGCTTCCGCTGATGTTGATGCGGCTCACGTAACCATCGGCAACGGAGTAAATATTCAATCCCTCCTGCTGATTGGTTCGAATATCTAAACCTGTGTGGAAGTGCAGCCTGCGAGGCTCGCCAAAGTTACCTGCCAATGAAATTGGAATATCTACCGGAGAGCGAAAGTCTTCGGTAGGAAAAACTGGTAATGGTTCGTTGCTGATGGCTGGTTGTTGTGCCGGTTGGTTAATGAGCGTAACAAGGTATATCAGCAATGCCTTCATTGAATCTGTTTGTTTTATATGTGCTGCAATAAAACAAAACAGACAACAATAAATAAACCTTGTTTTGCCACAGTTGTATTTAATTATCTATTTAACTGTTCACTTAAAAGATAAGTCTCAAATAAATATGCTCGTGTAGAAGATAAGTAATCATCTTTTGCTTTGTTTGGAGTTGCTGAAATCTATCAAATTTGCCCAATACGCAGGCATTTTTACTTAGGTCTTTTGCGCGGGTTTTGTTGATTTTGAAAGCACGACAGCACGCGCACTATTGCTTGTTTTTCATCAATAATATAGTAAAGCAAATACGGGAACTTTTTGAGCTTCAATGCGCGAATATTGTTGTAGCGCACACTGAAAAACGGATTGATTTCCAAAGTGTTGTAGGCATCTTGTAAAGACCTGATGAAGTTTCGGGGCGCTTTGTCATTGTGTAAAGCATAGTAATCAATTGCGTTTTCGATTTCCTTTTGCGCACGAGGCGAAACGATAACCTTATAAACCATACTTTTTGTTGAGTTGCGAGATAGACTCTTCGGATGTTAGATAACTATCGGTATCTTCCTGAAAACGCTCGTCTAGAACAGCTTTTTGTTCAGCGGTCAATTCAAAATTACTATCATCTTCTTCCACAATGATGGTAATAGGCTTTGATTTGAAAGTTGCCTTAATTGAATCTAATATATCGCTTGTAATTTCTTGCGCTGACGACAAATGATAAGTAGTGTACATGCTTTTTTCGTTTTAGATAAACTTGAAGTTACTTATTTTCTGCCGAAAATTCAAACACTCGTTATCCAACTACGTGTGCTGTTTACATTTACTAATTACCCGTCTGTTTTGCCTCCTTAGCAGTGGCAGGCTTGTTGCCTGCGGGTTCTCTGCGCACCACGCGCGCCATCAATTCGGCTTCGCACACCATTTTATTACCCACAAACGCAGTACCTTTCATTTCTACAATGCCTCTGCGCACTGGCGAAAGAAGTTCCATTTTTAATAAAAGCGTATCGCCAGGCAACACCTTTTGTTTGAACTTAGCTTTGTCAATTTTTAAAAAGTAGGTATCGTAATTTTCGGGGTCGGGGTATTCGCGCAATACAAGAATACCACCGGTTTGCGCCAGTGCTTCAATCTGCAACACACCGGGCATTACAGGATTATCTGGAAAATGCCCTTGAAAAAACTCTTCGTTGAAGGTTACATTCTTTACACCTACCACTTCGCGCTCGGTGAGTTTAATTATCTTATCCACTAATGCAAAAGGGTAGCGATGTGGCAAAGTCTTTTTTATTTGTACGGAATCGTAGATAGGCTGTGCGTTTACATCATATTCGGGAGCGTCATCTTGCATACGCGCTTTTTTAATATGGGCTTTAATTTTTTTCCCAAATTCTACATTCGACTTGTGCCCGGGGCGAGTAGCAATAATTTGTGCATTGAACGGGGTGCCTATCAATGCCAAATCGCCTACAATATCCAACAGCTTGTGGCGGGCGGGTTCGTTGGGGTGGCGCAGTTTTACATTGTTTAAAATTCCTTCTTCCACAACTGTAATGTCGGGTTTTTCGAAAATGGTAGCAAGGCGTGCAATTTCTTTATCGTCAATTTGCTTATCTACAACCACAATAGCATTGTTTAAATCGCCTCCTTTAATCAATCCGGCATCGTACAGCATTTCTAATTCATGTAAAAAGCAAAATGTACGGCTGCTGGCAAAATCTTTTTTGAAATCTGAAAGGTTTTCTAAAGAAGCGTGTTGCTGTCCAAGTATCGGAGATTTATAATCTATCATTGCTGTAACGCGATAGCGATCGCTAGGCATGGCAAGCATTTCAACCCCCGATTCTTTATCAATGTATGAAATAGGATGACGCAACTCAAACGTTTCGCGCAGTTCATTTTGTTCTTGAATGCCCGCTGCTTCAAAAGCATCTACATACGGTTGCGAACTTCCATCCATTATGGGAATTTCCATACCGTTTAGCTCTATCAGCAGGTTGTCAACCTGCAAGCCCAAGCAAGCCGCCATAAGGTGCTCAACAGTAGCAACTTTTACACCATTTTTATCTAAGGTGGTGCCGCGCTCTACACTTACTACCAAATCAACATCGGCAGGCACAATAGGTTTTTCGGGCAAATCAACACGCTGAAACTTGATGCCGTGATTGGGCGCTGCCGGAAGAAAATTTAATGTAACTGTTTGCCCTGTATGCAAGCCAACTCCGCTAAGCGAAAAGGCCTTTTTAATTGTTTGCTGGTTGGTAGAAGTCATTCCTATAATATGCGTTCCGTATTTCGCGTGCGAAGTTATTTATTATTTGCGGCTTTGTGCTGATGCATTTGGCAACGGAGTGCTAAAACAACTACAACACAACATTACCTACTGCTTGTTTTGAGTATCGCGGTGCTCGTTCAGTTTTTTTTCTAATTGCGCAACTTTTTTTAGTAGCTCTGGCAATTGCTTCAGCGCGGCAAGTTGGCGATAATGCTCGCGGGCATCTATTGCCGGAGTGCCCGATAAGCCTTTGTTTGGAGTATCTATATTTTTAATCACCGCAGCTTGTGCTTGAATTTTTGTACCATCAGCAATTACTAAATGCCCGGTGATGCCTACTTGCCCGCCAATCATATTGCTTTTGCCAATTTTGGTGCTGCCCGAAATGCCTGTCATGGCTGCCATAACTGTGTTTTCGCCTACTTCTACATTATGTGCTATTTGTATCAAGTTATCCAGCTTTACACCATCTTTAATAACGGTAGAACCAAGCGTGGCTTTGTCAATACATGTGTTTGCGCCAACTTCAACATCGTTGCCAAGGGTTACATTGCCAACATGATGAATTTTTTGAAAAGTGCCATCGGGCTGAGGCGCAAAGCCAAATCCATCGGAGCCAATGATGGCTCCTGCCTGAAGAATGCAGCGTTTACCAATTTTACAATCATTGTAAACTTTTACTCCGGCATAAAGAATGGTATCGTCTTCTATCACGCAATTTTCGCCAATAAAAACGTGGGGATAAATTTTTACATTGTTGCCTATGGTTACATTGCTGCCTATGTATGCAAAATCTGCAATGCTAACACCTTCGCCATATTTTGAACCTTCGCCAATTCTACTCCATTCGGCAACTCCGGTGTTGTTTTTACCGTTTTTACTGTAAATTGCCAATAGCTTCGATAGGCTTGAATATGGGTCGGCAACACGAATTATTGCTTTCACTTTTGTGCTGGAAACAGCAAGTTTTTCGTTTACTATCAGCGCACCCGCAGTAACGGTATCTGCAAATACTTCATACTTAGGGTTGCTGATAAACGTGAGCGAAGCACCATCTGCTTCTTCAATTTTTGCCAATTTGGTAACAACCGCATCGGGATTGCCCTCCAGTTTTCCATTTATTGCATCACAAATTTGCTGCGCTGTATATTGCATAGTCTTAACTTAACTTTGGCTAAACGTTTTTTTGATTAAATATTGTGTAGTAACTTCTCATCTGTGCTCTTTAAACAAACTTGGGGTAACACACATAATACTTGACGATTCTTTCGCTTACAACAGTTGCCTCTAACTGTTCCGAAACATTTTCGGCATTACGCACAACGCCATCGCTCCCCAAAATTTTTATCCTATCTTCTTTGGCATTATATGCGTGATTATAGGTGGCATCTGCAAATACAAATCCAGCGGCTTCTGCTTCGTTAATATTCAGCTTGTGCGCTACTGTTTGCCTTAGTGTGGTAAGCTGCTGCTCGTCTATTGGCTTGTTGTGTAATTCAATTTTAAACAAATGCCTATTCAATATTGCTTCGCATAATTTGCTAAGTAATACATCTGCATGAAACTGCCACTCTTTTAATGCAGCAAAAACATCTACATCATCTAATAGCGAAAAGTATTCGATTGCTTCTTCGGAGTTTGCAAAATCTTCGACTGGTATGTTTTTCTGTAAAAAATAGCTTAATGCTTTAGAGCATGGCAGGCTCTCGCCTTGCATAGAAAGTTGCTTAGCTCGTTCGATTGTTTTTATCAGCATTTGCTCTACACACAATACCGTTTTGTGTAAGTAAACCTGCCAATACATTAACCTTCGTGAAATGATAAATTTTTCGATAGAATAAATTCCTTTTTGTTCAATTACCAGTTCATCGTTTGCCACATTCATCATTTCAATAATGCGATCGTAACTGATGATACCTTCGTTTACACCGGTAAAAAAACTATCGCGAGTAAGGTAATCTAACCTATCTACATCTAACTGCGATGAAACAAGTTGATGTAAAAAACGTTTGGGGTATGTGTCTTCAAAAATCTGAATGGCGATGTCGAGCTCGCCATCAAAATATTGATTGAGTTTTTTGAAATAGATACGCGAAATGCTTTCGTGATTTACACCCGGAATCAAGCATTTTTCGAGTGTGTGCGAAAACGGCCCGTGACCAATATCATGTAACAAAATTGCTATAGACGCGCCCAACTCTTCTTTTTCCGAAATTTCAACCCCTTTAATTTTAAGAATGGCAATTGCCTTGCGCATTAAATGAAAAGCACCCAGCGCGTGATGAAAACGTGTATGTAATGCACCCGGATAAATATAGTCGCTCAATCCGAGTTGTTTTATTCTGCGCAGTCGTTGAAAATAGCGATGCTCAATAATATCAAAAATCAATTCGTGGGGAATTGTGATAAACCCGTACACAGGGTCGTTGAAAATTTTGCGTTTGTTCAAGTGAGTAGCAGTTAATAGCGAGGCAAAGAAAACAAATAGTAGTGATGTGAAATACAGGATGTAACATCCATAAAACAAAAAAGCGACTTCATTAAAAAAATGAAGCCGCCTTATTCACCCAATTCCACCTGAATTACGTGCTTCAATAACGCTTGAGCGAAATAGATATTTAAAATACTCTTAGGCGGTTTACATGTTTTAACATCCGCTTGGCGGGGTTGTTTATAGAAACTTATCTAAGTCGGCCACCTTTAAATCCACCGTAATCTGCTTTATCTCTTGTTCATTAGCGCGCTGACAAATCAATAACACATCGCCCGTATCTATTACGCACAAGCCTTCAATGCCTTGTACCACTACCAATTTGTCATTAGGAGTCATTATCACATTGTTGCGAGCATCATACACTTTTACATTATCTCCTTTTACTGCATTGCCTAAATAATCCTTTTCGTACACTTCATATAGCGAATCCCAAGTGCCCACATCGCTCCACCCAAAATCGGCAGGAATAGTGTAAACGTTATTAGCTTTTTCCATTACGCCATAATCAATAGAGATATTAGTAACAACCGAATATGCCCTTTCAATAAATTTTTTCTCTTTGGCTGTATTGTAAACCTTTGCTCCATCTTCAAATGCGTCAATTACTTCTGGCAGGTGTTTGTGCATGGCTTTCAAAATCGTTTTTGCGCGCCATACAAACATGCCTGAGTTCCATAAAAAATCGCCACTTGCCAAAAAAGTTTTGGCAATATCTAAAGATGGTTTTTCGGTAAAGGTTTTTACTTTATGAAAGCCTTCGTTTTCTTCTTTTTCTAAATATTGAATGTAGCCATAGCCGGTTGAGGGTTTGGTTGGTTTTACGCCAATGGTAACCAATACATCTTGCTTATTGGTAAACGCCAAACATTTGCGCAAAATTCTTATGTATTTATCGTTTTCAAAAATTAGTTGATCGGAAGGTGTAATCACCACACCTGCCTCTTTATCGGCAGCAGCAATTTTATGGCAGGCATAAGCAATGCAAGGCGCAGTGTTTCTGCGAACCGGCTCTTTCAAAATATTTTCTGAAGGAACCAATGGCAGCTGCTCTTTCACCAGGTCTTCGTAAATATCGGCAGTTACAACAAACACATTTTCGGGAGGGCAAATAGATTGCAGCCTTTCGTAGGTGAGTTGTAAAAGCGTTTTTCCTACGTTAAGAATATCTAAAAACTGTTTGGGTTTTGCGGTGCGGCTTTTGGGCCAAAAGCGGCTGCCTATTCCGCCCGCCATGATTACAACGTAGGTATGACTCATGCGTGTTGTGTAACTTTCAAGTTTATAAAACGGGCGCGAAAGTAACGCTTCTTTATTTGCCCGAAAATTTTAATTTCGGCTCCCTTTTAAAAAAAGAGGATTTGACTTTTGTTGCTCGGAGGTTTTATTCAGGATGTTTTGGCAGTAACAAAAAAATAGCTTTAAATTCAGCAATTAAAAATAGCAGTATGCGTGTAGAAGAAATTTCACTCACCGATGCCCTTCAAGAAAACTTTGGGTTCAATGCCTTTAAGGGTAATCAGGAAGAAATAATCCGCTCGGTTTTGGCAGGTAAAGACACTTTGGTTTTAATGCCTACCGGAGGTGGAAAATCGCTTTGTTATCAATTGCCTGCAGTAATTCAAGAAGGAGTAGCCATTATTATTTCGCCATTGATAGCCTTGATGAAAAATCAGGTGGATTTAATGCGCAACTATTCCGATAATAATGAAATTGCACACTTCCTTAATTCTTCGCTGAACAAAACGCAGAAAACACAAGTGATAAAGGATGTGCATGAAGGCAGAACCAAATTGCTGTATGTGGCGCCTGAGACCTTGAACAAGCAAGAAACAGTTGAAATTTTTGCGGAAGTAAAAATAAGTTTCGTTGCCGTAGATGAAGCACACTGTATTTCGGAGTGGGGGCACGATTTTCGTCCGGAGTATCGCAGAATTAGAGAAATTATTGATCAGTTAGGCACCACCATTCCGGTAATGGCACTCACGGCAACAGCCACACCCAAAGTGCAAAGCGATATTGTAAAAACATTGGCATTGAACAAGCCGAACATCTTTATGTCGAGCTTTAATAGAGCAAACCTTTACTACGAAATTCGCACTAAAAAAACACCCACATTAGCAAACCGAAACCTGATACAATTTGTAAAACAACGCCCTGGCAAAAGCGGAATTATTTATGTAATAAACCGAAAAACTGCTGATGATTTGGCGAGCATTTTGCGTGTAAACAACGTAAAAGCAGATGCTTACCACGCTGGCTTAGACACTAAGAAACGCGCTGGCATTCAAGATGCTTTTTTGATGGAAGAAATTGATGTTATTGTTGCCACCATTGCTTTTGGTATGGGTATAGACAAGCCGGATATTCGCTACATTATACATTACGACATTCCAAAATCTTTAGAAAACTATTACCAAGAAACCGGCCGTGCCGGCAGAGATGGAATGGAAGGTGAGTGCATTACCTATTTCAGCTATAAAGACATTTCAAAACTCGAAAAATTACTGCGCGATAAATCGGTAGCGGAGCGTGAGCGCGGATTACAATTGGTAAACGAAACAGTAGCATACATTGAAGACTCGGGTTGTCGCAGAAAGTTTTTGTTGCATTATTTTGGAGAGGAGTTGAAACAAGATAACTGTGGTGGTTTATGCGATAATTGCCGCCATCCCAAAGATAAACTTGAGGTGCAAACACATGTTCAGCAAGCATTGAAGGTGATTCAAGCAGTAAAAGAAAATCACGATTTACCTTATATAGTAAAATTGATTATCGGCAAAAAAGCAAAAGAAATAACCGATTTTAAATACGATAAACAAGAGTGGTTTGGTATTGGAGCTGGTTTTGACGAAGGCTACTGGAATGCTGTTATCCGCAATGCTATGATGCGCGGCTTGATAGATAAAGATATTGAGCAATACGGCTTGTTGAAACTGAACAAAAAGAGCTTAGAATTTCTTAAAAAACCATACAGCATTAAAGTAAGTGTAAATCACAATTACGAAGATGACGGCACAGATGTAATTGCAGACAATGCAAGCAAACAAAGTACCGCCATAGACGAAACGCTTTCTAAAATGCTGAAAGACTTGCAGGTGAAAACCGGCAAGCAGTTCAACTTGCCTCCGTATGTAATTTTTCAAGAGTTCTCTTTGGAAGAAATGGCAACACGCTATCCAATTTCGCTTGAAGAGCTTGCCACAATAAATGGAGTAAGCAAAGGTAAGGCCGAAAAATACGGCAAACCATTTATAAAGCTAATAAGCGAGTATGTTGAAGAAAATGAAATTGACCGCCCGACAGATTTTGCAGTAAAAGGCATAGCCAGCAAAGGCGCAGAAAAAATTAAAATCATTCAAATGATTGATAAACGCTTAACTGTTGAAGACATTGCCAAAAACATGGGCATGAAACGCCAAGAGCTGATTAATGAAATGGAAAGCATTGTACACAGCGGCACTAAGCTCAATTTAGATTACTATTTGTATGAAATAGTAGATGAAGATTTGGTGAAAGATATTTTTGATTATTACCGCACCGCTCCCACCGATTCGCTTGATGCTGCCTACAATGAATTTGAAGGCGAAGACATAGAAATTGAAAACATACAATTAGTGCGCTTGAAGTTTATGAGCGAAATGGCGAATTAGAGAAGGGGGGGAACATTGCAATCAATACTACCTCTTCTAACAAATTCAATACAATGGTTTGCCTGCTTCCACATTTGCTTTTGGATACGTACTATCGCTCTTTTTTATCAGCCGCTCCAAAAAGTCTGCATATTTTTTTGATCCCAAATTATTGAAGTGGCAATCGTTTTCAGGAAAATGTATTGATTTTGAAAATGAATCGGGTATAAAAAACTCCGATGGGAAAATCTGCGATAAAACTGTTGAATCTGGCTGTAAAAATCCGTGTTTGTTTTGTGGGCCGATATATTCCGGAATGATCACATTAACACAGCGTATATTCATACTGTCTGCCAAAGCATTCCATTCTCTTACATACTGCTTTGTAACTTTTATCTGTGTGGTTAAGTCTGTTTGATACAACACTTTTGCTAAGTCTATTACAGGATGCTGCACTGCACCTATCTTAAACATAGCACCCCACAACAATCCTCCAATGGCAGATTTTCTTAACAAGATTGAAGCAACATTTCCGTTTTCGGGTATTGTAATCAATGAAGCATAATAGGCATAGGCTTCTAAAGCAGAATAATACTTGCCATTGATATTGCTTTGAAAAAAACCTGCATTAGTAATGTGCTCATGTGGTTCGCCCAACTTTACATCCCGTTCAAAGCCCATCATATCGTTTCCGGGGTAGAAGCATACAACAACTAAATCTGGTCTTAAAGCGGGTAAATATTTTCGAGCTATAGCAGCATACTGCGCAGGGTCCGTGCCTGGTATTCCGGCACTGTAAACCATGTATCCCTTGGCGAGTAAAATATCTGAAAAACTATTGTAATAAGGTCTGGCTGACATACCATAAACAAACGAGTCGCCAATAAATAATATTCTTTTACGTTTAGTATTATGTATCTTAAACTCAATACCTTTAAAACCTTCTCGATTATAGGGTTTGTCGGCATAGTTCATCAGAGCCGCGCTCCATTCATCGGTTGAGTCGTTGTGCTTACTTCTTTTTAAACTTCTTACAATCATCTCGAATTCACTTTCATGTGATTCGTCTGAAAAATAGCGTTCCATCTTCCAGCTCAAATTATTTGCAGCATCTTTATTACTTAATCGAGCATAGCTTTGATAGATATAATCAATGTTATCTACATTGTATAAACTTTCTTCAACATGTTTTGCGGTAACGCTGCCATTTCGGGCGTTGTAATATTTTGGTATGGAATCATACACCCATGAACTGAATTTATAAATTCCCCCCTCATCGGTTTCAAAGTTTTGATATGTTATCAAGCTATCAACCAACTCAAACCCATCCAGCTTTCTAAATTGGCCTGGATAATACCCTGTTAATCTTAGTATTAGCTCAGCCAAAGAAAGAGCGAATGCAATAACCATAAGCATTACACCAACATTTTTCTTCATCTGTCAATATTTCTCTTAAAAAAATCTTCTACTGTTTTGAACGGGTAGATACAACCACCACATAGCTGCGATACATTTATGCGCAACTTTCAGTATTGGTTTAGGTAAATACATAAACAGTCTCATTTTCTCATCTAAAAATTTAATAGTAAGGGCCGAAAGACTTTGCGCATTTACCCATAGTTTTTTATCAGTAAACTCTTGTCGTGTAATATCAAAAACCAAGACAAATCTTCTTGCGTCTGTATCGTTCCAAACTGTATGGCGGTGACAGTCGCTAAATAGTACCACTTTACCCTCTTCCCAACTTTTTTCCTCATTACCTACTTTAATGCCTGCTAAAGGTAGTTTTCCAGGAATAACAATTCCCAAATGACCTCTAATGGTAGTGTTGGTTTCGCCTATATGGGGGAGAACTCTGCTATGTGGCTCCAAAACTGTAAATTCAGCAAAAGTGAGATTAGGAATGCTTTTTAACAGATTGTAAGTTTTTGGGTATCTGCGGCAGTTCTTGTGATATTGCCACATGAAATTCCAAAAGTAAATATTCTTCCAAGCACTCGGTTGCGACAGATAGGGGGGGTTTGGGCTACTAAGAACTATTTCTTGATTTCCTGATATTATATCTTGCATTTCATCGCGAATGATATGCCAGTTTGACTCCAAAGAAGCTACCCAGCTAAAACTTTCCGGATTATAAAAAAATGGTTCCGAACCGTTGTATGTATCAGTCTCGTTTAAAAAAAATACTGCTTTGGGTTTCACGCTTGTTTGTTGTTACTTTGTGTGTGTTTTAAAAGAAGGGAATCAAAAAGGTAGCCTCTGCGCAATAAAGCAATATACCTATTTGATTTACAATAACTTAAACGTAATTTATTATCTTGAGCAAAGTTACAAAAAAAATTTGAGGGTAATTGAAAATATAGCTAAAGGCTATTTGTAGCCTCATCAATACTATGTCCCACTGCTTCTGATTTTCACTAAAAATATGACATCCTTAGATTTTGCAATCAGATAAATTATTGTAGGTTCGCAAAAAGTAAGTTTATGAAAAGTGCAGAGTTTATCAATTCTGAATTGCAGCAACAGTTTGATGAGGATGGTTATGTGATTATAAGAAACCTCTTGAACACTCAAGAGATTGCAGATTTGAAAAATCTTTTTGAATCGCATTACCACATTGATGGACAGTCGTGTGGCAATTTGTGGAATAGCCTTTGCGATATACCGCATGACCGTTCGCTTTCTTTAAGCAACCGAATTTTAGCTATTGTAAAACCCAATTTGGACAAATACATGAAAAACTATGTTTGTCCGGCAGCTACCTTTTTGGTTAAAAACCCAACTCCTCAAAGTGCTATTGTTATACACAGAGATTATAGCGTACAAGATGAGCCGAATTTTTCTTATCATAATATTTGGTTGCCGGTAGTAGATACTACTTCTCAAAATGGGCGTCTTTATGTGCTAAAGAAAAGCCATACGTTTTTTGGCTATCCGTTGCCACATAATACTCCTTGGCCATATATGGAACACGAAAAATTATTGGTGGAACACTGCGATGTTATTGATGCTAATGCAGGCGATTTGGTTATATACGGAGATAAAGTGTTACACGGTTCGTTTGATAATCTAACTCCGCAACCAAGACCCGTGGTGCATTTTGGATTATTACATCCGGACGCTAAGTTTTTGTACCATTACTTGAATGATGAAACGAAAGAAGTTACTGTTTATGATGTGCCATATCAGTTCTTTTTTGAAAACGCATGGGGTAATCAAGACAATCGTTTCCCAATAGTTAAGAAGTTTCATTACGCCCCACCTTCTTTGACTCGAGAAGATATTGTTGAGTGGCTTAATAAAAATGTTGTTGAAGAGTCAATCGCCCTTTAAATAGGTTCAATTACAGTTTTAACTATACAATTCTTGCAAGCGAACAGCAACCGATAGTGGTGAATCTTTATAAGAACAATTCAGCTAATTCAGGAAATGTTTCTGCTGTGTTTTCTTGTCGGAGTTTATCAAGTTTGGCAGTCATTTCTCTGAACTCCGATATCAGCCTTGTTTCATCTTTTGAGTTCATATATTTTAAGTATCCTTTCAACTCATTGATTAAGTTTTCTACCGAGGGCGCGTTAGCGTCTATACAGTCAGGATGTGCTTGAGCATATTCCTTTATCCATGAAATGTGACTATTTATTTTTTCTTCAACCCGAAGTTTTATCTCTTTGGGCAATATTTGAATACTATAATAAAGAGGGTGTAATAAAAGATGTGGAGTTATCTGATTTATGCAGATGAGACCTTTTTCTGTCCAATCTCGATGAAAATCGGGGAAGTGCTGGATATTAAACAAACTGATAGTGCTATTTATGGCAAAAGACACGTTAGCACATTCTTTCTGCATCCGTTCACGATTCTCTTCTGCTTCTTTCCACCTCTGCCCGTTACGCTGCAATTCTCCTCTATGCCCACTATCATCTAAACTGGCCCACACACCTACATCGTCAAAATTTTTCCATAACTTGAAAACATCTATTCCTCCAAAAACAGTTTTTGAGAAATTGGTATGATAGCGTAAACGGACATCTGTCTTTCCGCGTTCAATTAGTTTTTGAAGAATTTGATAGTGCTCCTTAGCAATAAGAGGCTCGCCTCCGGCAAAATAAATTTCTTCCAAATCGGGAATCACAAAATCCAATTGCCGCATCAACAAATCAAAATCTTTAGTCCCTTTATTAACTTTGCGATCATAAAATAAAGATTCATTATGCACTGACCTTTGCAATCCAAGTGCTTTTGCATCTTCATACCAACTGGAACTTGAATGATGCCCGCAAATTCTACACTTAAAGTTACACAAATTGGAAATGCGAATATCCCATGAAACAGGCTTTGCCTTAGGCGATATTCCCGTAGCATCTGTCTCAAGCACCCAAGGTAATTTGTCTGCATAAATTGAGTTAGTGAGCATTCTATGACTCTGAAGCCCCTCTTTTTCAATATTATAGCAGTAATGACAACGGAAATTAAAATCATCCTTTAGCATCGCTAAGCGAAATTCTCTCATCTTTTCGCCATTCCATATTTCGCCAAAACTTTCTTGGTTAATGTCTCCAAATTCATAATTTTCCCACGCTGCCTGACAACATGGAGTAACCTTGCCATGAACCGAAACGTGCAAGTGTACCCAAGGTTTAATGCAGAAGGCTTTACTCTCGGACACATCCTTTACACAAGTTATTTTATTGGGGGTAGGAGATGGCATACAATTCAGATTACAAAGGTAACAAAAACATCAGACGAAATTCGTATTTTGTTATCTTGCCGCCTTACTTTAGATAAAAAAGAAATGATGCAATTCCACAAATCAAATATGTTTATAAAAGTATTGAAATACACTCTGATAATATTCTTTGCATTAAAAATACTTATTGCGTTAAAGATACCAGACTACTTGTCTATGCCATTTAATGGTGAATCAACATTCACTGTTACGATTTTATACTACACAATCCTATTTATATTGCCTTTTGTAATCTTCAAAGTATTAAATATTAAGCCCAACTATGTTTTGTTGTTATTTGCTTCTATCGTATTTTCTTTATTTATAGCAGAAACAACCCTTAGGTTTTATTTCAAATACCCAATTACTTATTCTGAAAGGTTGAGCGGAGAGTATTATACGATGTATGACACAGATTATAATAAGATTTCGTCTGTAAAAAATAATTCGGAAGATAAAATCAAGCATTTACATATAGCTGATGCAAATGTAACAAGAGATTATGAAGCACCTGAGTTCAATTATACGAATGAAAAAACCAATGAACTAGGCTTAAGGGGTAAACTGCCGAGTAAAAACAAAAAAACGATTATCACGTTAGGCGACTCTTTCACAGAATCATTTGGGGCACCCCATGATAGTACATATCCTTTTCTTCTTGAAAAACATATTGCCCAAATTGATACTAATATAGAAATTGTGAATGGTGGAAGTAGTGGAAGCGATCCTTTCTTTGAGTTTAATCTTTTGAAGGTATTAAAATCTCGGTATCCTGTTTACGGAGCAATTTTTATGATGAATCAAAGCGATATAAATGATGTTATGATGCGCGGGGGGGGGGAGATTTTTAGATGATGGTTCTATACAATTTCGCAAACCTCCATTTTGGGAACCGCTTTACGCAATAAGTTATGTATTTAGGCTTTTTATGCATAATGTGCTTGGTTATGATTTTACACTGATGACAAAGGAAGATAAAACAGCTGCAGCGCAAGAAGCTATAAAACAGATTATAGAGCTGTTTAAGTTCTCAATTATTCCTTGGACAGATAAAGAAAATGTAAGGCTTTATGTGGTACTCACCCCTGTGCTATCGGAAGTTTTGAGTGTTAATAATGAGTATATGGCATTAAATAAGCAATTAACTGAGTTAAACATAGAATACCTTAATTTAAATGATAGCCTATCAAGATATAATAAGCCTGAACAACTATATTGGCATATAGATGCACATTTTAACTCCACTGGATATAATGAAGCTGCACGACTTATTTATAGCCATTTTTTTAAACGTTAGGCATACACCATTTCAAAAAACAAGACAGCAAGTTGATTCAAATAAAATTTTTGCAGAAAAGAACAGTTAAAGTGATTGTCATTTCTCTGAAGAATAATTTTCTGTCTAACGTCTATAGAATTCTTTGATGAACCCAATTGAAACTCGGTCTAAGTATCACTGGTTTTATCTCTTGATACTTTAAAATGGGATTCTTTTTTACTGAAAAACTAAACTTTTCGCTATGTACATAGAGTTCCGGTTCGCTCTCTGTACCAAACTTTACTTGAAAAGAATAATGCCCTGCATTGAAAAAACTTGGTATAAAACAAGAATACTTCAAGCGACCTTTCTCTGTTTGATATAAGTTGTCTATATCTGCTTCTGCTTTGTTGTACAATGATGTGGCAAAAAACAGCGGGGTTTGTAATGCATCGTAAAAAACAAGGGTTACATTTAAAGCAATATTGTCTGTCAGTTTTACAAATTCAACTTCAAAAAAAAGGGCATCTTCAATAAAAATATCGCTTCGCTGTTCTTCTTGATCTTGTTTTATGGCTACTCCAATTAGTCGCACCTGATTATTGCCCGGAGCCTCTGGCACATTATCCCATTCCAACTTTTTTACAGAACCAGGTGGCACTTTTCTATTGTTTCCAGAAGTAACATCCACCAAATACCGTGAAATGATATCATCGGGCAGACCTTCGTCAACTATTCTTCCTTTTTCTAAGTAAATACACCTATTGCTTAACTCAATTAGGTCGTTCATTCCATGAGATACCATTACAACAGAAACGCCTCTCTTTTTGATAAGTGAGCTGATTTTGTCAAACGTCTTTTTTTTAAACCCGGCATCGCCTACCGCTAATACTTCATCAACTATAAGGGTTGAAATGTGCGCCTGCAGCACTACCGACAATGCAAGGCGTAGATACATACCGCTGGAATAATTTTTTACTTGCTCATTAACGAAATCTCCTATTTCGCTGAAATCAACAATCTCTTCCAACAATTGGTTTATTTCTTTTCGGCTCATTCCAAGCATACTACCATAGAGAAAAATATTTTCTATCCCAGTGAGTTCTGGATGAAAGCCAGACCCAATCTCTAAAATAGATGTAACATTTCCTCTTAACATAACTGTGCCTGAGGATGGTTTAACTATGTTACTTAGAATTTTAAGTAGTGTGCTTTTGCCTGAGCCATTGCGCCCAATTATTCCCAACACTTCTCCTTCCAAAACGTCAAAAGAAATATCTTTTAATGCCCAAAATGTACTGCCAATCCCTACTGTTTGTGTATTGCTATCGGCAACTTTGAAAGATTTTGCTACATTATTGACTGAAATTATTGGAAGAGACATTGATGCTTTTATCTATGTAATTGTTTGCCACTGCGAAACAATAAATCATTTGCCTGAGCGCAATTATACTTAATTTCAATTTATGGGATAGGACTTTCGGATTGTTACATCTCCTGTGCTATCATCATGCCAATATTGCCCCTTGGTTAATACGCTCACCCCTACGGTTGTTATCCCTTTATGTTTTGCTTTATCAACCTCAAAAGTAATCGGCTCTGCATTGTATTCAAATGCATTGCCCGACTCGCTTGCCGCTTTTGCTTCTTTTGCAAATTGTGGTATATCAACAAAACTACAGTAAACATCTTTTCGGTTTAACACTACTCGTTTCTCAGTCAAAACAGCATTATTACTATTCTTAAATTCAAACAAAACACCCGTTTCTCTACAAATATTAAATGGATGAGGGATTGATGTATTTTTTAGTTGCACAAATATTTTGTCTTTTTCATTTGTAATCTTTAGACCCGCTATCATACCTTCGTAGTAAGAACTATCAAGCACTTCTTTTTTTCGGTTTTTCCAATAAGTGTAATGTGTGGAGCTGCCTTGTATTTTTTCTGTGTGGCAACTATTGCAGTTCATAGAAGTAATCCCCAAAAAATCTTCTTTATCGTTATAATTACTTTTATGGCAACTGGCACAAAGAAGATCTGAGCTTAAAAAAGCAGATGGTTTAGGAAAACAATATCCTTCTATCGAACGACTTTCTTTTTTCTCTTTGAAGTTCTTTGAAGCCAAAACGTCTTTACCATTGTAGTGACATGAAAGACAATCAATACCCGTCAGTCGCTCCGCTATTCTTGGTTTGGGTTCTGTAAAAAATGTATCCGTAGGCATTTTGCTTAACACGGACATGGACAAAAGCTCTAATCCAACATAAGCATCTTCAAACAAATTCTTGGGGGCATGGCAATTAATACATTCTGTCTCTAAATCGCGGTTTACAAGTGTGGTGTATCCAGCTAAATTATATTCAGTAGAATTAACATACTCTTTATGCTCTGCCAAAGCCTTATAAGCATTGGCGTGTGGACCAAGTTGTTCATTTTTGTGTTGTTCTGCATGGCACGATTGACACGCATTCAAGAGATCTGCCCTTGATATATTCTTATACTTTTCGTGATTGTGTATAGAGTCTTGCTGGGGTTTATAAAAATTGCACCCGTTGTAAACAATCGCAACAGCGATTGCGATCATCATCAACAACGATATTCTTTGTTTGTGTATCATATAA
This sequence comes from uncultured Chitinophagaceae bacterium, assembly GCA_964650845.1. GTDB lineage: Bacteria > Bacteroidota > Bacteroidia > Chitinophagales > LD1 > UBA7692. The sequence continues at coordinate 41,119 of CAZYXR010000002.1, read as the reverse complement.
ATTCCGTAAGAATTCTCTATCCCAACACTTGTTTTACTCGATATTTTCTTGAAAACTTTTCAAGCAGCGGCTTATGTTCATTCTCTTTATTATAAATACAAGCGTAACAAATATGGTCTTTTAGGTTGTTCTCTATGTGGTCTTTTCTGAACTTTACAAGCACCTCACCTTCCCATATTTCTTTTAGTTCAGTTTCATTAAAATCTCCTGCTATCAAATCACCATTAAAATCCATAATACATGCAGAAATATAGCCTTCTGGAGTAAGCGATAATGAAGAAAATGGCTGTTTACACTTCCCTGCTTTGAAATCGAATCGAGGGCCGCCTCCTTTAATTTCGCCTTTCTCTTTGTTATCCAGTAAATTACCACATTGCGAATTCAAGTCTTGTACGTCCCACACATCTACACAATCGCCTATGTGTTTTTTCAGTAAATCTAACTCGTTGCCTGCAATACTGGTTACTACCATACTTACAGCAATTTCAACATTCAATTTTTTCTCTTTTCTGTATTTATCTGCTTGCTGTACATTCTTCAACACCTTATCAAAGTCATCCTTACCTTGTACTTTTTTATAAGATTCTCTTGTGCCGGCATGTATAGAAAAACGCAATGAATCTAAGCCGGCATCTAAAACGGGTGCCAACTTTTCAATAGTGCATAACGCTCCGTTTGTTTTAATATATACGTAGTCAAATCCTATCTTTTTTGCAAAGAGAATATATTCATAAAGTTGCTTATAAAGAAATGATTCTCCCGTACCAAACACGCCCAACCTGCGCGCACCTAAGTTGTATGAATCTTGAATAAATTTGAGTGCTAATTCCTTATTTACGGTTTTTTTGAGCTCAATATCTGGGTTTGTACAAAATGTGCAGGCGTGATTACAAAAGGAGGTAACATCTAATAATACCTCCATGGGAAAAGGAGGTATTAAAGTATATGTTGGTGCATACTTCCTTTCGAAGAAATAATCGGTAATATATACTTCTTGTTGCATGTAAACTATCTAATATAGAGCATTATCTATTTGGTTGCCCACTTTTCAAAAAATCAAATATCGTTTTTGTTTGAAAAGAGCTACGGATGTTAGCGGATTTTATAGTTTGATACTCTTCATAACTAATAGCACGAGGTTCAAAGTCAAGTATGCCAACAATTTCACCGGGAGGGAATTTTGTTTTGTCGCAAACCCACGATTCATTCAAATAAAAATTTTCATTGTTTTTAATCAATGATATACTCTCATTGTTTTGATATAATGTGTAATAAGTATTGTCTATATGTGTAAGTTTGATAACAGCGGCAGGTCTGATTTCATTTGTTAAGACAGGATAAGAATAATGCACAAGACGGTTATCCATTAGCACTGCCTGCCCTTTCTTTAGGCTTAGTATAGTACATTCAGGTATTAACCTTTTCCATATCTCACCTATTGACATCGGAACCGTGTCGGCCTGAAAAGGATGAAACCAGCGATGACTTCCGTCAAGTACAGCTAAAGCACCGTTGTTTTCGTCTGTATCTATTAAAGGTATCCATAAACCATAGCTTGGCTGAATAGCCTGATCGGTAATCATTGGATCTTGATGTAGTCCAATGTGTGGAGAGTTTTTTGTTTTTACAAAAAAATGAGCGATAGGTACTTTGTAACTCCTGAAATGTCTATTGAAATCTGCTCTTAACTCCGACAAAATAGTATTGTGTACTTGCTGAGTAACTGTTCTGTGTTGATGAAGCAGCGTGATAATTAGCGGCATTTCATTGAAGAGAGGCAATAGTTCGGTGAATTTTTTTTCCAGTACTTCTATTGTTTCTTGATTGCAAAAATCAAGTAATGCCCACCCGCTCTGCTCTAACTTCTTGCCAACATTGACATCCTTAAAAATAGAGTTATAAATACTTTCCATGTTAGCGAAGATGTGCTTCAAAACTATAATTATTTATCTCTTTTTGCTGCGAATTTGAAACTGTAAATTCTGAATAAAGGGCTGCTTGTTCGGGCACTGCTCCTTTTTCAAGTTCCGCAATTTGCTCCAACAGCATATTGGGGGTGATTTTATATGCTTTTATTCTTGTTCCTGAACTATCTGCGCCTTCCTTATGATAAATCAGCATAGGAGCTTCTTTGGGTTTAATACAACTTAATACGACTTTTCTGTCTGTATCGGTATTGTTGGGATGAGAGCCGTGAAACAATGCCTGATTATAAACAATTGCTTCACCTTGCTTTAATTTAAAGGAAGTGATATGCTGCTTTACGCTTTCGGTAGTTGTGATAAAAGGTATTCCTAATGAACCAGAGCGGAAATTTTTGAAAAAGTTGTGACTGCCTTTAACAACAAACAATCCTCCGTTTTGTTCATCGGTATCCTGCAAAGGCGACCAAATATGTGCAGCGATATACTTATCTTCGTCAGTAACATTCCAGTCTTGATGTAGTCTAAATTCATCAGGATTATTAGCTGTTTTCGTGATAAAATGATTTGCAACATAATCAAAGTCTTCGAAATATCTTCTTAGTGCGGTATCAACGATTGCAGCAATATCATTATACTCTGTTACTTTCTCGTCATTGCTCCTATATCTCAAGGAAGGTAGTAGTCCTTTTTCTTGACCGATGGTGTTTTTTTGATAAAGTTCTTTCAAAGCACCCAGATAATTATCGTCAAAAAGCGGGAGCACAACATAGCCGTCTTTACGATATAACTCATACAGCGATTTATCTTTGAAAAGCATAGCGAGTATATTACTATAATGAAATAAAAAAATTCTTTTTTTGCATAGTTAATACTTCTTCTGAAAAACAGATTTCATTTTCCTTCCATAGACGATTACCTTCTCTTTGAAACTTAATTGTTGCATCATAAAATCAGAAAGTTGTTTTGGGGTTATAGGGCTGCTCCACGCTTTACCGAGGTGAACAAATCCATTAAAATCCTCTTTGGGTGGGCGCCCATTTCTTGAATTGATAAATACTTGATTATCTATGAGATACCGCTCAGCTTTGTCTGGTGGACTTTCGGAATCTTTATAATAAATTGACAATGATGCATCCGTACTATATACCCCCATTGTTGCTGCCATTCTGTTGCGTCCAGACAGGTTTTTTTCTGAGCCGTGAATAAGGGCGTGGTTAAAAAACACAACATCGCCCGCTTCTGTATCCAAGTAAGTAAAGAAATGTGGGGCAACTTTTTTAACTTGATTCAACTTCATTGAATACTCAGGAGCCGTCCGAATATATGGGCTTAGTCGAGGAGAACCTTTCAGCACAAACAACCGTCCGCGATCTTTGCCAATGTCGTCCAAACTCATCCAAAAATTTAATGAGCAATACTGTGGTTCTTCTACAAGAGTTCTGTCTTGATGCATATCAAAGTACGAATCTTCTCCACTTTTTTTAACTAAAAAACCTCCCCCTAAAAATTTATAGTTTATCAAATGCTTATCCACGTACTCTGTAACAAGCGATTCCATTTGTTGGCATATTTTTAGAGCTGCTTCTGGGCTTCTTGCATGTGAGGAATTGCTCATCCCATGCTGATCCGCCTGAGATTCTTTTTCATGCATTAAGTATAGTGCATTAAGTGCCTCCACAATGGGCGGAGGTATCAACCTCCGAACAACTACATAGCCATCTTTTTCAAATGTTGCTTGCTCTTCTTCGCTTTTAAAAATTGGATTCTTCATATTGTCTCCTTACATATAAACTCAATAGTGCCTCTTGCCACAAACAGCATCTAATTCTATACCCGAAATTGCTTCATAACGATAAGTGCCCTGTTCTATGCCAGCAATACCCAATAAATCATCATAACAACTATAATTATAAAAAAAATCGGGGGTTACTTTCATCCGTTTAACAGTAGCGGATTTTCTATCTAATACATCATGAACAATGGGTGTTCCATTAGGTACCACTACAACAGATGCCGCCACACGAGTACTATTTGATAAGTTAGGGGACGAAGCATGAATCAATCGTGAATGAAAAAAAATAGCCTCTCCGGTTTTCATAGGAATTGATGTCATTTTAGCTTTGACTACAGTATCCCGAATGTTTTCAAAAGGGGAGTCAAAAAAACGCCCTCTTACATAATTATTCATGCGATGCGACCCTGATACTACCTGCAAAGCTCCGTTCTTTTCATCTACATTGGTTAGCGGGCACCAAATTGTCATTGACTGGTGCTTTGTTTCATCCACAAAGTTCCAATCTTGATGTGGAATCAATGCACTATCTCCGCCACTTTTTTTGACATGAAAGTTGGAAAATATTGGTTCGCTGTCTAACAAAAATTTAGCAACCTGATTAAACATTATAGGGCTTACTTTTTCGTAAACAAACTTTCGGTAAGCTCTGTTTGGGCTCCACACAGAAGTGTAAAAAGGTTCTTTTACTTGTGCATCGGACGCACTTTCAATATAAAGACTTTCGAGATACGAAATATCCTTTTGTTCAAGCAGTGGAAGTACAACGTACCCCTGTTGCTCAAAAAGAGTATTATGCGATTGTTCTATAAACATATTGAGGTTTGTATGCTCCGGCTAATGATTCAATCACAACTACGACCAAACATAAATATTTGAGTTATTTATCGTTTTTGCTAAAAAGCCTCCCACTGTTATTCTGCTTCTAGAACCCGAAAGATTATCCACTTTGTGCCATATATCACCTCCGTTAAATAGAATCAAATCGCCAGGATTTGGACTAATAGGTTGACTATCCAAATCTGCTAGCAATACTCTTTTTCCGTCTGCCTTTATTATACTTCTATTTACTGGGTCATATAGTACAAAATCCCCCCAGAGCGCATCAAAAAGCACTAAATCTCCTCCTTCTTCTGGCTTCGAAAGCATTACGAAATAACTGATTTGGCGTTCAATATTCATTAGTTTATTTAAGAAACTGTAAAACAATGGATAAATTGTAGGAAACATATTTCCAACATGAGTATTCATTCCTCCGCCATCAGGATAGCAAAATCTAAAAGTGGATGTTGTTAACTGTTTTAAGTCTTTACCTCTTTTGATAACTGGTATTTTTACATCAATATTACTTTCAATAGATGAGAAAAAATTAAGCAGTCGCTCCTCGTAGCCAAAAGGGAATATATTATCTAGCGTCAAACGATATTGTTCAATTTCTGCCAAGTATTGATCTAATAATTCTTCGCTTACCCCTATTTTTTCATCTGCTAGCATAGAAAAAGTTTTAGGGTTACTATAACCAGCTCCCTTAGGAAATTCTCCATTAGAGGTCGCGTTAAGTTTTTTCAAGTTAGCTAACGCAAACTCTACTTCTTCTTGACTCAAAAACCCTTTGACTAAGTATCCATTTTTTTTATTGTCGTAAAGGTCGGTGATTGCTGTTTCTTTTTTCAACATATCGTCCATAGACATTGTTGGAAAGTCCCACATATCGATCCGCTGCTTCCCTTTGCCACTTTGTTGTTGGGAGGAGATTGAACAGTCTTCATCTCTTTTTCCGAATAGATTAGTGATTAACTTTATTGGGGAAGAAGAAAAAATTTTACCTACACTCATTTGTTGATGTTATTTTCCTCGAAAATATTGATTTCCTTTTGAAACAAAAACAATTTCATCAAACACGAATGCGCCTCAATCAATTTTATACTACACACAAAGTGCTTTCATTTTTTCATCAATGAACGATACTGTGGCAGTCGGTAATTTTACTGTCAATGTTCCTGTTTCTGGTCGCTGAAAATTGTTGTAATGAATATAGAATTGTGGATTTTCGACTTTGTATAACTCTATTTCACTCGCGCCTTCTGGAATACAATAATGAATTGTTTCGGCATCCATAGGTACAAGCGATAAATTAAGAGCAGGGCGAATTTTTCCACTTCGGTTTGGTGGAGAGAAATGCAACAAGCCGTGATCGTATATTACTGCACTTCCGGCTTTTGCTGGTAATAATTTCCCCAAAGTTTTTACCCATTCCTTATCGTGGGTGTAACTGCTTTGTTGAATTCTTGGCCCTCTAATTTTGTTCATTATTGTATGAGAACCTTCTATAACACCCAAGCAACCGTTTCCTTCGTCAGTATCTATTAGTGGAATCCAAATCGCTATGCTTCTGTATTTGTTCTCATCCACATACGTCCAATCGGCATGCAATGGCATAAACACATTTTCGGCCGCTTGCTTCACCATAAAATTGCCAAAAACAGGTATGAAATTATCTAACAATGGCTCCACTGCGGCAAAAACTATTTTGCTGATAATATCATGCGTAGCTTGCTTATAATTTTTATTAGTACTGAAGTGGGTTGTATGAAATGGCTCAATTACATTCTCTGTTTGCTGCTCAAAAAACAGGAGTAGCTCCTTTATAGCAAACTCCGACAAAAGAGGAATTTGAACAAATCCTTTTTGGCTGATTTCTTTTTGATGCGCTTCGTTTTTAAAAATCGAGGTCATTGTTTCGTAACGGGTTCGCCTATGATTGATTGTCGTTCGGATGCTTTCCAATAATCGCAGTTGCTGTTTTCTTTCAATCCATATTCTTTACAAAGAACCAAAAATTGCTTTTCACTCATCTGCGATGTGTCCCAATTCGATGTGCCAATTAAAGTTCCTGTTTCGGGGCGGCAAGTGCAATCGTGGAAGAAATTTTCGAATGTGATGAGATAATCATCGGCTTGTTCAATAATTTCTATTGGGCTGTTTTCAACAGTTGCGTCTTTATAACAAGAAACTATTTTTGCATCAGACGGGAAGATGCCAGACATTACCACAACCCTATCTTCGCCCGAACTATTTACACCTGATGTGTGAACTAAACGATTGTCAAACAATAATATTTCTCCCGCCTTCATTTCTATTGGCTGTAAATATTTGCGAACGGTGTTACTGATGCTTTCAAATTGCTGCGGAAACGAAATTCCTCGATATGGCGAAAACATTTTGTGGCTGTGCGGAACCACACTCAAGCAGCCGTTTGTGTAATTTGTGTCCTGCAAAGGAATCCACACGCTCAGACACGAATAAATCATTTCATCCAATCCTGTAGAATCTTGATGTAGTGAAAATTCGCTTTCGGGGCCACTTACTTTTACAATATAAGAATTGATAACGGTTTTGTAGTGGTGGAAAAGGGTATCGTACGTTGGCTTTAAAATAGCGCGAATATCATCGTTTACCTTTTTACGGTAGGCAACATCTCGCGAATACACACTATAAAACATCCCACCCTCTTGCTGTTGAAAATTATGCAATTCGCTATACAGCTTTCTTAGTTGGCTCAACTGGTCTTCAGTTAACTTTCCCGCAATCACATATCCTTTGTCGTGAATAACATTGGTATATTCTTCTTCGTTGATAAAACTTTGTTTTATCGGCAGCCACTTAACAATCTCGTTAGATGACCTTTTGGTTATTTTGTTGATTAATTCGGTTATCATTATTGTACTTTCTTTAAACTGTTTATTTATCCATACCTCTCAAAGCTCAAATAAATATTATTATTTTCCTAATTCTCTCATTGGTAAAACAAACCTATTGACGAAGTTCTCTGTGTTGAATCTCCTCTAATTCATACTTAATAGTTTCATCACCCCACGCATTTTTGATTTTAACTCGTGTGCCGTTGTTATAGTTCTAATGCTGTTCCAAATGTATCGAGGGCGGAAATAAAACCTTTTGTAAGACTCTCGTTGAAGTTTAACCAATTCTGCTTCACTAACATACTCTGTCCAATGCTCTACTCTGAATTTGTAGTTTAGAGGGTCGAGCGAAAATCTTTCCCACTCGCCTTCTTTAGCCAAGCCCTTCGCAAGTGCTTGCTTGTGAACTTCAGTATGAGGATATAAACTTAAAACATTAATCAGGGTATAGTTGGGATTTAAGCGGATTAGAAAATCTACGTTATCTCGTATATCCTGTACAGATTTTTCATGAGGAAGCCCGATCATAAAATTGGCAACAGTTTTTATTCCTAATTCTTTGCACCATTCAAAACAATTAAGCATTTGTTCTGTGTTCGTGCCCTTGCGTAAAGTTTGCAACCCTATATCTGAGCCTGTTTCTATTCCGAAAGAAATTTGCCTTAAACCAACTTCCTTAGCCCTAACCAACGACTCTCTTGTAACACCATTCACTCTTCCTCTGAAGTCCCACACAATATTCAAATTTCGTCTTTCAAGAGCATCGCAAAATGAAATTATCTTCTTAGCATTTACATTAAATAAATCGTCATAAAAATGAAACTCGTCATATCCCATGGCAAGGCATGTTTCAATCTCGTCCATAACCAAATCCAAATCTCGTTGCCTGTATTTTTTGTATGGCACATCACAAAACGTGCATTTGTAAGGGCAGCCTCTGGTTGATATCATAGTAGCTAACTTACCACTAACCCCTACAATGCTGTTGTAGCTAATATGTTTTATGTAATCTCTATTGGGAGGCGGTATATCATCCACTTCCTCCACGTATGCCGGGGGCACATTCATGTGCGCCAAGAAACGGGTGTCTTTAAATTCTTGCTGAATAAAATTACGGATAGAATCTTTAGTGTAAACGCCTAAAATATCTGTGTAGTCCAAACTATTTTCTATTCTGTAAACAAGCTCTGAAAATGCATACTCACCTTCGCCTACCACAATAGAATCAAATGCTGACAATTGAGTCGCTTCATAAGCAAAAGCAGTAGGATGATGCCCTCCAAGACATATATGCGAATCAGGAACAATCTTTCTTACTACCTGCGCAGATAAAACTACATCGGTCAATGATATAGTGAAACTCGTGATACCAACAATATCGGGTTTAATTGCACTAATGCGGTGATGGAGTTTTTCGTAGTCTAACTTTTCGCCTACGGCATCAATAAAAAAATACTGATGATGAGGGTGTTTTTTTTCTGTATAGGAGAGCACATACAACATCCCCAATGGGGGGAAATACCCATAGTCGTCAGCTTCTAAATAGCCTTCTCCGCTATCATCAGGAGCCTCTGGAACGGTATTTTTATCAGGAGGATTTAAGAATAATACCTTCATACAACATGCAATGGTCAAATGTATCAAAAAAACCTTCAATAAAAAGTGCTACACAAAACATTACTACAGCTCACGACCTGTTTATAGTTAGGCAATATTCTGTAAAAACGTTCTTCGTATTTTATACTAAACTTACCTCCAAAAATCAGCACTAACAATGGTACAGTTTATCAACAACTTCCTCTTTGTTCAAAATATCAAGAGCGTTAACATCAACATCATTTAAAGAATGCGCGTTTAGACATGACAATCGAAAAACCCTTACATACATCTACATAATTACATGAAATTAAACATTTTAAGTTGTCGTACTTCAAAAAAAATAAACAACTGTGAAAAATCAAGAAAATAGAGTTACAACTCTTTTAAATCATCCGCTTGGTATTTTCTTTTTCTACTCTATTCTTTACTTTTCCGCTTGCTTTTTCCTGCCTCGCCATTGGGATCATAATGACGGATTTATGGCGCACGCCACAGTAGGTATCGCCACAAGAGATACAATCACACATACTTATATCTACGGAATGTTTGGCATATCAGACCTTCTTAGGTGGCTACAACAAAAGATGCCTGATATTGCAGTTTATGGGTGGACAGTTATTTTTCTTTACTGGATAGGCTATGGAGTAGCTTTTGTGATGCTTTACCAAAGAATAAAAGACCCAAAAGGAAAGCAACTATGCTTTTTTACTATCCTTTTCTTTGCAATTATTACTCCTTCTCTATTTAAACCCAACAGTTTAACAGGGTTGTCGATCATTCTTTGTGGTGCAACTTTGCCGCTGCTATATGCCCTTATTAAAAACATCGGGTTTCAATTTAAAACCATAGCCTTACTGCTTGTTCCTTTGTGTATTTACCTGATAGGGTTTTTATGCCGACAAGAAACCGCGTTGGCGGCATCAATAATTGTAGGTGTATTCATTGTTATTAATACTTCTCAGAAACTTAAGGCAATCATTATAATTTTTTTATTGCTTTTGCCCGGATTGGCAATAACGCACTTGTCTTTTAACTCTCTTGACGATAGTCCGTTTCTTAAACAAACCGAAGGGGCATTGTACTATGTTGCAGATGGCGGGTTAAATGAATGTATGCTTGATTCGGCTTCGCCAAAAGACAGTATGAAAATGGACGCGGTTTCAAATTTCTTTATTAACGATGAAGAAGAAATAACCGTTGATTTTATCCAATCAATGGCGAAAAAGAAGATTAGCTGCGAGGGTACTTTCAAAATATCGGAAAGAATTGAGCGTATATGGAGTGCCAGTGGAACCACAATAACTCAACATCTGCAATATGTTTTATTGAATTTTCTATTCTTAATTTTTGTACTTACCCATTTACAATCAAAAAGGAAAGAATATGTCTTTTTTCAAGTATGTTTTTGGGGTATGATTTTCGCAGTCGCGTACACCATAACAATGGAAGACAGGCACTATATCCACTTATCTCAAATTTATACTTTCTGTAATCTCTTTTTTATTTTTCGCGAAACACGAGGCACTTTTTATTGCCGGAATCGTTCTACACTTCTTTATATGGTCGCTCTTGGTGGAGTTGTTTTATTTTCATTCCTCACAGAGTATCGGTATGCTGCCGATTTTAGGCAAAACTCAAAAAATATGGAGTTGGTAGAAACAGAGATAAACCAAATAGCACGTAACAGGATATTGCTTTTAGACAAAAGCTCAAAAACAATTTTTTTCGGATCACCAACACAATTGCATAAATTCGATAAGGTAGGTACAATTGCATATTTTAATATGGCAGAGATGCCTCTTTTTCCTCAGTATGGTAAGTTTCTTGATGATTTATGCGATTGTAACTCAAGAAAAGTAGTTGATTTCTATCAGGCTATAAGTAAGATGGAGGATAATGTGATAATCGTATCCGCAGACAACGAAATGGAGTTTCTACAGTCCTATTTGAAAATTGTTCACAATAAAAATATGTATTATCATAAAACTCCTGGTGACTTTTATATCAATAGGATAGATTATGAAAAGGGCCCCTTATACTACTATACCATTAAGTTTGAAGATATTTGAATTGATTGATGTTGTTGAATTCAAATAAAGTAAGCGCAAATGTTTTTTACTACCTTTGCTTTCGACATTTTTTTACCCAATGCTACTTTTGGGGGCTTCCCAAAACTTAGAGTGTTCGGTAATTTTCAATACTAATTCTTGAATATCTTCACCCCTTTTTTTAGAATAAAATCTTGCTTGTTTACAAATGAATATAGCGATAATTGGTTGTGGCTATTGGGGAAATAAAATTTTACAAACGTGCAGAGCAATAGAAAGTATTACGAACATAAAACTGTTTGAAATTTCACCTACCCGCAAAGCAGCAATACAAAAACAAAATCCTGACATCCAGTTCTACGATACTCTCTCTGCTATAGAGCAAGACCATTCGGTTAATGCTGTAATAATAGCAACGGAACTTAGCAGTCATTTTGATTTAGCTAGACGATTGTTACTGGTAAACAAACATGTGTTTTGTGAAAAGCCGCTAGCCGAAACCGCAAAAGAATGTGAGGTTTTAGGGGGAATTGCAGAAGCCCACTCATCAATACTAATGGTTGGACACACCTATTTGTACAACGAAACTATCATCAATGCCAAAGAATTGTTGAACAATGGAGATATTGGAGCGGTTCGACAACTACATTTTCAGCGATGTAATTTTGGACCCATAAGATATGACACTGATGTTATTTATGACTTGGCAACACACGATATTGCTATCTCTAATTTTTTATTGACCGATGTTCCGATAAGTGTAAGCGCAACAGGAAACAGAATATTAAAGAGTGATAAAATTGATTCATGCAATATTCACCTAAGTTACCCAAATGACGTTTCTGTGGATATCTTTGTTTCTTGGATAGAACCAATAAAAACAAGAGTAATGAAAATTATAGGAAATCAAGGTTGCATCTATTTTGATGAAATGACCCCTGAAAATAAAGCAACCATATACAGATACAAAACCACTCTTTCTAACGATATAGATGAAAGCGGAAGAGATCGATTTATTCATTCAGAGCAAATCGAAAAACCTAAAAACACCCCTTTGTATAATGAACTTTATCATTTTATTACCTGTGTTTTAGACAATAAAAAACCTTTAAGCGGCTGGAGTAATGGATTAAATGTTGTAAAAGTGATTGAAGCGATTGAAAAAAGTGTTATAGCCAATGGATCTATTGTCAAAGTATAGTACACCTCTTTCCATCATTGTTCCTGTGTATAATGAAGAGGAATATTTGTTAGAATCATTATCAAAAACCTATAGTTCCGCCTTTTTATTACTTGTTGATTTTGAGATAATTATTGTAAATGATGCAAGCTCTGACACTTCGCAACATATTATTGATGTGTTTTTGGCAGAGCATACAAATGTCAAGTGCATTACTCATTTGACAAATAAAGGTTTTGGGGGTGCTGTAAAAAGTGCATTAAATATATGCGAATCCGAGTATGCTATATGCGTACCAGTTGACAGCCCTGTTGATGAAAAAACACTAAACCTTTTTTTACAAGAACATTCTAATTGCGACATTGTAATTAGTTATAGAATGCAAAGAGCGGGCTATTCTAAAATGATGCTATTTAACTCGTTGACCTATCATTTTTTAGTTTCTGTGTTGTTTGGGCTAAATCTGAAGGATTATAATTGGATTCACTTATATAGAACAGCCATTTTTAAAGAAATAGATATAAAGGCAAACGGTATTTTTATGCTTGCGGAAGTAATTATTGAGGCGTCCCGAAAGAAATTTAGAATAATAGAAATTCCTGTGGAGCAGCAACAAAGAATAAGCGGCACCGCCACATCAACCAAGTTATCAAGTATTGTAAATGTTTTGAATGAGTTGATACAATATTATTTTCATTCCTTCTTTAGGTCATTTTATAGCACAAGTAAAAACAAGGTTTTGTTTCGGGGAAAATGATGACCATCAAAAAAAACGATTAAAAAATCGACTTAGCCAACTTGGGTTGATAAGTCAAAAAAACGCAATATTGTTTTCGTACCACCTGAAAATATCTGACAAATCTCTTTGCTTCATTTTATTGTGGTCAATAGATTGCGTTTCACTAATTCGTCATATACTTTCACTGCAATTATTTTTTGATAACCATCTGTTAAATGGCAATCATCTAAAAAAACTTTACCTGTACAAGTGTCAAATACGTTTGAAAAATTAGCCATATAAGGAGTGGAGTCGGCAAACAATTTCATAGCCGGATAATTTTCCTTGTATTGCGTTGAACGCCAGTCGTTCTTGACTTCCACTTCAGGTTGTTGATAGCTCCCGCTATTGACCACGGGTTGCAATATCCCTAAAAAAGTATAGTTGTTGGCATAACTGATGCCATACATTAGTTGCATATTTCGCGCATAAAAATCAAAAGGTATAAACTCATTTTGTTGTTTGAGATGCATTTCATCTTTTGAATATATCCACGAACGAATTACCATAACTGTATTAGGCAGCAAAGCGGGAACATTGCTCCCATTCATCATATCCTTGTATGCGGCATATTCATACTCCGACACATAAGCCGGGGTTTCAACTTCGTTTGCTCCGCAATACGAAATGTGAATAGTGGGATTGCAAGTTATGCCATCGCGAACCATTTTAAACAATTCCTGTCCGCTGTTGTAACCGCCTACGGCTGCTACTACAACTTTTGCAGATACTTGGTTTTCATTAAGCAGTTTTTGCAATAGTATAGGCCAATTTTCAGGATGTAAAATAACATCAGAAGTAGATCCCCCTGTTACTATGATAGTAATGTTGCCCCGAGTATTTTCTAACGAAACGCAATCATTATCAAAGGTATAGCCCGCCCTTGTTACATCTTTTGGTGTTCTTCCCCAACCCAACAAGGGGTCAATTAAATCAAAACGAAACCCTTGATAGTAGTTGGTAAATTCTTCTTTTGTTTCGTTGCTAAAAAAAAAAGACTGTGCAATTCCTTTAGATTTTAAGCTGCCCATACACACCCACTCAATTGCTATTAATAGCGATAAGCAAACAACAAGAATATAACCTCCCCAAAAAAGATTTTTCATTATGGTAAAAATTTTTTAGCGTGTCTGGATGCAACTGTCATGATTATCAACACCTTGTGAATTTTTTAATTAACAACAATAGCATTGTATAAGGATGTAATTGAAACAAAATAAAAATTCAGTCGTAACAATACGCAAAATAAAAATTATGAAAAAAATTATGAAAAACTCCTTCGTCATTGCCTTAGCAACTTCTGGCATGTTTATGATGAACTCATGTAAAAAAGCAGAAGTTGAAGATGTAACAAAAAAACAAAGCCATGCAAAAGTGTATGAAAAATTACCAGAAATACAGATGCACTCTTTGAGTCAAGCAAGGAAAATGTACGCATTTGCTGCTGGCGTATTAAAACTAAAATCCTCAAAGTTCCGACTCGCAACGGATGATGAAAGTTTTGACGATTCGGGTTGTGCTACTGTTACTAGAGACACCTCATCATTACCATATACTGCGCATGTGGACTTTGGTCCATCAGGATGTATCGGGACAGATGGCTTACTGTACACAGGAAGTGTAGATTTTGTTTACAACGATATTGATTTGGATCTTCCTGGCGGATTTGCACAATGTACATTTAATAATTTCGCAAGAGGAACCGAAGAATTGATAAATGGAACTTTCTCTCTTGAAAATTTGGGCTTCAATGGCGCTGGCAATCCATATGGCAAGCTCATTGTAGATTTTACAACAAATCTCAAATCTTTGGGGATAGAATTTAGAGGCACTAATACTTTCACTCTAGAAGGCGGCATGTATGATGACAAAGGTGAGATTTGCGCTTGGACAGGAGGTGGAACTGGATTGACTTCTGATGGATTCAGCTACACACAAACTATCATTGAGCCATTGATTCTTTCTGAATGTACTGATTACTATGATTTCTATAACAAAGGAATAATTCAACTCGAAAGCCCTTCTTTTGACACTAAGTTTGTTGATTACGGAGATGGTACATGCGATAACATCGCTTACGTAGTACAAGGGCCAAATAGAAACTTTGTAATTCTTGAAGAATAGATATCATTACTCTTAAAAAGTTCAAGCAATAAAGCAATGATCGCGATGGTCATTGCTTTATTTTGTTTTGTATCACTCCAAACAACTTACCCATTTTGCAAGAGTAATACGACCAAAATCCTATTTAGCTTACATTCCTCCCCGATTTGTCAATCAAAGAAAAAAGCCTCTGTCTGTTATTATCAAAGTGTTCATATTCGTTATTATTGCAGTTGAATGACCATTGAAGACCAACTAAAGAAACGCAGCGGTAACCAATGCGAGCTATGCAAAGCAACAGAAAACCTTACAATTTATGCTTTGCCTCCCGATGGCGATAAGCTATCCGATACTTCCTTATGGCTGTGTAGCAAATGCTTACACCAATTAGAAAAAAAGGAAGAGCTATACACAAAGCATTGGGCATGTTTAAATGAGAGTATGTGGAGCGAAATTCCTGCTGTTCAAGTAGTTTCTTGGCGCTTATTAAATCGTCTTCGTCATGAAACTTGGGCAATGGAAGCGCTGGATCTTCTTTATTTAGATGACAATACCCTTGAATGGGCGAAAGCCACTGGCGACCACGAAAGTTCAGCAGAAATAGAGTTGCATAGAGATTGCAACGGAACTGTTTTGCAAAATGGCGACTCCATAGTGCTTACCAAATCGTTGGATGTGAAAGGTACACAATTGAATGCAAAAATGGGAACATCTGTGAAAAACATCAGGCTTGTCCCCGACAATTATGAGCAAATTGAAGGTAAAATAGACGGGCAACAAATTGTAATACTTACAAAGTATGTGCGCAAAGCCGGTTAAGGTGATTTACTGACATCAATCACTTTTTTAAAATAACTCTTGCGTTAATTCGTTTCCGCAAGTATATTGCACCTTTGAAGGTAAAATGCTATCTTCGCGTGCTTTTTCGGAAAAATCCGATCACATTAAAAACAAATTTAAATCATGAGGCAACTCAAGATTTCCAAGTCAATTACCAATCGCGAAAGCCAATCAATTGAAAAGTATCTTCAAGAAATAGGCAAAGAAGATTTGCTTACACCAGAAGAAGAAGTTGAGTTGGCCCGCAGGATTCGCCAAGGCGACCAGATTGCTTTAGAAAAACTAACAAGAGCTAACCTGCGTTTTGTGGTTTCGGTTGCAAAGCAATATCAAAACAATTCACTTTCACTGAACGACCTTATCAATGAAGGGAATTTAGGATTGGTGAAAGCGGCTCAAAAATTTGATGAAACGCGCGGTTTCAAATTCATTTCGTATGCCGTTTGGTGGATTCGTCAATCAATCATTCAGGCTTTGGCAGAACACAGCCGTTTGGTTCGTTTGCCATTGAACAAAGTAGGTTCGCTTACTAAAATCAACAAAGCATTTTCTGATTTAGAGCAAAAATACCAACGCGAACCTACGCCAGAGGAATTGGCTGAAATGTTGGAAATTACTGTTGAAGAAGTGGAAGCAACACTTGGCATTTCGGCTCGCCACGTTTCTATGGATGCGCCTTTTACCGATGGCGAAAGCAATGCATTGATTGACGTGTTGGAAAATATCAATGCCGACAAAACCGATGCTCATTTGGATTATAAAGAGTCGTTGAAACAAGAAACTGAGCGCACACTTTCATCGCTTACCGATCGCGAACGCGAAGTAATTAAACGTTTCTTTGGCATTGGTGTTGAACATCCGCAAACACTTGAAGATATTGGCGAAGAGTTGGGCATTACCCGCGAACGTATTCGCCAAATTAAGGATAAAGCAATTACCAAACTTCGTTCGCAAACTAGAAGCAAATCTTTAAAAGCATATTTGGGTCAATAGCATTTATTGGCATTCTATATTGAAAGGCAACCTTATTTTCGGGTTGCCTTTTTTGTTACAACATAAAACTGAATACATGCTCAAACAAATTTTAGCTACCAAACCTAATGCTACACTCAACAATATAGCCTTGCTTATTTTGCGTGTGGGCATTAGTGTTTTAATGATTCCGCACGGCTATAATAAGCTGGTTCACTTTGGTGAGTACAAAGCAAAGTTTATGGATTTTATGGGCTTAGGTGTTGAACTCTCGTTGGTGCTGGCAATTGGCGCAGAGTTGATTTGTTCAATACTGTTAGCGTTGGGGTTTCTTACTCGTTTTACAATTGTTCCGCTGGTTGTAACAATGGCAATAGCCACTTTTAAGGCTCATAACGGAGAAATTTTTGGCGATGGCGAACATGCCTTTCTTTACCTCATTGGCTATGTGACACTTTTATTTGCCGGTGCCGGAAAGTTTAGTGTAGATGGTTTGATGCTAAAAAAATAGCTGCTGCAACAACTACTTTGTTTGCAAATCAACTTTGCTGAATATAACTACCGGGCTTTAGTTTTCTACAAACATTGCTTTCAGTTCTTTCGCATCCGATGGTTTTAAGCGGCCCGCAAGCACTAAACGCAATTCGCGCCTGCGCAAAGCACTTTCAAATTGCTTTTTTTCTTCTTCAGTTTCGGGCAAAAGTGGGTTGACTTTTCGTGGGCGGCCGTTGCTGTCTAAGGCTACAAAGGTATAGTATGCTTCGTTGCAACGATAGCGTGTTTGCGATGGTAGGTTTTCGGCCCACACTTCAATGTGTGTTTCTAACGAGGTATTAAAATTGCGCGTAACCTTAGCAGTAATTGTAACAACATCACCCAACTTTATTGGGTTCTCAAAACTTACATTATCTACCGAGGCTGTTACAACAATAGAATTTGAATGTTTGCCCGCGGCAATAGCAGAGGCAATATCCATCCAATGTAAAATTTTTCCTCCGCGAAGATTGTGCAGTGCATTTGTATCGTTCGGCAGAACGATTTCTGTCATAATGATTCTTGACTCTGATGGTGTTTTTGTTATCATGATTTCTATTTCCCAAAAATATTTATGTCTCTAAGCGGCAGTCTTTTTCTCAATCGGTTTAAGGTTAAGGTGCTTTTGCGGTTATCGGCATATTGTTCATCAGTTTTAGAACCATAAGACATTGCTGTGCCCGATAATCGGCTTAAATCTATTTCGCTTTCTACAAGTACTTTCAAAATTTTGTACGAACGTAAAAGCTCTAACTGAATAGATTTTTTCTTGTACAAATCGGGTTTGTATTTTCTAAAAGTTGGTATGGTATCAATAAATTCAAACACATCGGCATTTGAAAATTTGTTGTATTCTTTTCTGTCAGACTTGCCATTTATCTGGCATTGAATATCGGGGTTCATTTTTAACCATTGTACCAGTTTACGCAACAACTGCGCATTGTCTTCGCCTTCCAAATCGGCAATGTTTTTGCGATAAGTAAATGCTTCGTTGGCAATATGTTCATCTACCGTTTCAAACCAATTAGCTACTTTTTCGCTTTCTACATGTGCACTGTCGACCTCAAGAATATTTGCAAATGCACCAATGCTGTATGTAGTATAAACAAACTTCAAAAACTCTTTTGTGTTTAAGCCTTGTACGCTGTCATTCAAAGTTTCAAAATACTTATCGCTATTGGTAAAATAGAATTTTACACTCATGGTGATAAAGTCTGGTGTTTCAAAAAGCGCTTTGTATTCGGCATCAAACTTGCGCTTGGCCTTAGCTACAGATTGTTCATTTACATATTCGTGCAATTTTGTAAATAGAAAAGTTGCTCGATTGTGAGTGGCTTCGTACTCGCCTTCGCCCGGATAAACAACTACTTTAAAAACACCATAAAAACTTCCGGCATCAAACTGGGCGGCAATTTTTGTTGGGTTTATTTCTTCATCGTGCATGTCTTTATAAAATGCTTGTGAAGTATCATTAAGCATTGCACTTAGTAAATAATGAAAATAGGTTCCGCGTAGATAACTGCGAGTACCCGATGCAAGCGAAGCATAGGTGAGCTTGCCGGGGTCTGTTTGATTTATCACCACATCTTGTGTAGAATAAATCATTGGTTTGAAGGTTCTTATTTTTGTCAGTTCATCGGGGTTAAAATCTGTTCTGCGCCAATTTACCAATGCGTGTTCAGCCATTTGAATTTGCTGCTGAATGCCAAGTGTGGAAAATATATTGATTGTGGCATTGTTAGGCACATAATTCATTCGGTAAAACGAATCAACATCAATGGTTGTAAGGTTTTTTAAATCATCTGCTTCACCATACAAAAGCATTTTATCGTAATCCCTTTTAAAAAGGCGATGATGTAATACAAAGCGATACTGATTGGTATTATCTACCGAATCAAAAGCGCGCTTTTCGTTTACTACCGAAACAAATTTTTGCACGTCTTCATCTACAATTTTTATACCCACAAACTCTTTTGAAATAAAATTCAACAAAGAAAAAAGTTCGGCATTGGGTGCTTTGAATTTGAATGTAGAATTTTCGTAGGCTTGAGTGTAGGAAAAGCGAAAGTTGGGATACTTGCCTGTTGCCAAAGCTTTGTTGATTCTATCGCTTACTATTTCGCCTACCACAGCCGAAATGCCCGACTGGTAAGCGCGCTCGTAAACGGAACCTGTGCGCACCACAATTTGAATTTCGGCCGGTTGGTATTTTGGCGAACTTGCTGCCACACACACCATTCCGTTTAATGAATTAGATGTAGCAAAGCTGCCCAACGAATTCGTAATAACTTGTGCACGAACCCCAACACCAAAAAGTATCAATAAAAGCAAAGCATTCAGCCGCATGGCGCGAAGCTATGTATTTTCCAATTGCCTTATTTATAGTTTTGTTAGTTTCGCTTTGTGAAATGTCCAATTCGCAAAGTTTATTGGTGCATTTTTAAAAAATTCAGATACAAATAATGAAATACTTCGCTTTAGCTTTAGTCGCTGCCGCTTTTTCAATATCAAGTTGCAGCAATTGTTACGAATGTGATTTGGGAACAAAGGACAACCCAGATGTAAGAGAGTTGTGCAAGAAAAACTTTTATGGAGAAAAAGAAATGTTTGAAAAAACAATAAAAGAGTACGAATTGGCAGGTTACACCTGCACCAAAAAGTAAGTGTCCTTTTCTATTCTTTAATACAGTTTTTTTAAATGTTGAAATGTACCGCATTCAATATTTGCTATTCTCATTCGTCTTGTGCAACATTGGCGCTCTAAGCGTCTATTTTTTAAAGTAAAACAAATTAGCTCCATGAATATTAAGGAAGCAAAAGATTTCACCAACTACGCAGTGAAGCACCACGGTATGAACCGCATAGGTGTTGAATCATACATCAATAAAATTGAATCGCTGCATCCGGTTCGCAACCTTACCCGAACAGTTATTGAAGAGCGACCCATGCCTTTTAGAGAGGTGGATGTTTTCAGCCGATTGATGATGGATAGAATTATTTTTTTGGGAACCGGAGTTGATGATTACATAGCAAGTATCATTCAGGCACAATTGTTGTTTTTAGAAAGCAGCGATGCGCGCAGCGATGTGCAAATTTACATCAACTCGCCCGGTGGTGAAGTGTATAGCGGCTTAGGAATATACGACACCATGCAATATGTAAACATGGATGTGGCAACAATTTGCACTGGTGTAGCCGCGTCTATGGCTGCGGTGTTGCTTTGTGCTGGCACAAAAGGCAAACGCACTGCATTGCCTCATGCACGAGTTATGATTCATCAACCTTTGGGCGGCATTGGCGGCAAAGCCAGCGATATTGATATCTCGGTAAAAGAGATTAGAAAGATTAAAGATGAGTTGTATGAAATTATCAGTAACCATAGCGGGCAAACACTTGAGAAGGTGCAAGCCGACAGCGATCGCGATTATTGGATGCGTGCTGCGGAAGCAAAAGAATATGGCATGATTGATGAAGTGCTTTTAAGAACCAATAGAAAATTAGATTAAGTTTTTTTCTATACTGTACCAAACAAAAAAGCCGTGCGAAAAATAATCGCACGGCTTTTTTTATAGCAGTTGAAAGCACTTACGCATCAACTCTTGCATATTTAGCGTGAGCCTCTATGAACTCTCTGCGTGGTGGCACTTCATCGCCCATCAACATACTGAAAACGTGATCGGCCTCGGCTGCACTTTCAATAGTTACTCTCTTTAAAGTGCGCGTTTCAGGATTCATGGTTGTTTCCCACAATTGTTCGGCATTCATCTCTCCCAAACCTTTATAGCGTTGGGTGTGAACACTATCGCGATTGCCGCCTTTTGCCAGTTGATCAATAGCTGCTTCGCGTTGTTGGTCGTTCCAGCAGTACTGTTGTTCTTTGCCTTTCTTTACCAAATAAAGTGGCGGTAAGGCAATAAAAATTCTGCCTTCGTCCACCAGTTTTTTCATGTAGCGGAAAAAGAATGTAAGAATCAATGTTGTAATGTGCGAACCATCCACATCGGCATCGCACATGATGATAACTTTGTGGTAGCGAAGTTTTTCAATGTTCAATTCCTTACTGTCTTCTGCCGTGCCAATGCGCACACCCAATGCAGTAAAAATGTTTCTTATTTCATCGTTGTCGTAAATCTTGTGCTCCATAGCTTTTTCCACATTCAAGATTTTACCTTTCAATGGTAAAATTGCTTGGAAGTTACGGTCGCGACCTTGCTTGGCTGTGCCACCCGCAGAATCTCCCTCCACAAGGTAAATTTCGCAGGCTGCTGCATCTTTACTACTGCAATCGGCAAGTTTGCCGGGCAAGCCACCACCACTCAAAGCGCCTTTGCGCTGCACCATTTCGCGAGCTTTGCGAGCTGCGTGGCGCGCTGTGGCTGCCAACACTACTTTATCGAAAATAATTTTTGCGAGCTTAGGATTTTCTTCCAAAAAGTGTTCTAACACCTCGCCAAATACAGTATCTACAATACCACTTACTTCGCTGTTGCCAAGTTTGGTTTTTGTTTGCCCTTCAAACTGAGGTTCGGGTACTTTTACCGAAACTATTGCCGTTAAACCTTCGCGAAAATCATCTCCACTTACTTCAACTTTTACTTTTTCAAATAATTTATTCTTGTCTCCGTAGGTTTTAAATGTGCGTGTTAAAGCTCTGCGAAAACCCGCTACGTGCTGCCCACCTTCAATAGTGTTGATGTTGTTTACATAGCTGAAAATATTTTCGCTATACGATGTGTTGTATTGCATGGCAACTTCTACTGCCACCATGTCGCGGCTACCTTCTACATAAATTGGCTCCGGAATTAAAGGTTCGCGGGTGCCATCTAAGTATTTTACAAACTCTACTACACCACCTTGGCTGTGAAAATTATTTGAACGGAAATTTCCCTCGGCATCTTTTTCGCGCTCATCTGTAATTGTAAGGCTGATACCTTTGTTTAGATACGCTAACTCGCGAATACGCGCCAGCAAAGTTTCGTAATTGTAAACAGTTGCTGTAAATATTGAACCATCGGGTTTGAACGTTACAATTGTGCCTCTGTAATCTGTGGTGCCTACTTCCTTTACGTCATAAAGTGGCTTTCCAATCTGATACTCTTGCACATATTTTTTGCCACCACGGTGCACCTCTACTTTTAAATCGGTTGAAAGTGCATTCACGCAACTTACGCCCACACCGTGCAACCCGCCCGAAACCTTATAAGAATCTTTATTGAATTTACCCCCAGCATGAAGCACAGTCATTACCACTTCCAATGCACTGCGACCTTCCTTTTCGTGCATATCAACCGGAATACCGCGACCATCATCGCGCACAGTAATAGAGTTGTTTTCGTGAATGTTTACATAAATGTTTTTTGCATGGCCCGCAAGCGCTTCGTCAATAGAGTTATCTACCACCTCGTACACCAAGTGATGCAGCCCTTTTACACCTGTATCGCCAATATACATGGCGGGGCGCTTGCGCACGGCTTCTAAGCCTTCTAAAACCTCAATACTGCTTGCTGAATATTCTTTGTTTTGAACTGGAGTTTCCACGGTTGTTTCTAATTCTGTACTCATCAATAATATACTTTAAAAAATAGTGGCACGAAGATACTCTTTTCGGGCATAAAATTGCTTTAAAATCAAGCTATTTTGGGAGGTTTTGTGGATAAGTTTTGTTGGGTTTTCATTTACCTCTTTACCGAAAAAAATGGTGGTGTTTTGGCGGTGAGTAAGTTTTAAAAAGGAATGGCAAAAAAAGTACCGCAAATCAAGCCTTTGTTAATAGTTCAATAGCTTTTTCGAGGGTTGAATTGTCTTTCGCAAAACAAAACCGTATAAGAGTATTGTTTTGTTTCACTTCGGGATAAAAAACACTCACGGGTATTGCTGCAACACCCACTGTTTTTGTAAGCCACTGCGCAAATTCCACTTCGGGCAAATTGCTGATGGAACTATAATCTACTAACTGAAAATATGTGCCCGCACAAGGCAGCAACTTGAATTTAGTTTGTTTAAGTGCGTTGGCAAAAAAGTTTCTTTTTCCTTCATAAAATTCTGATAGCTCCTGATACATTTCCGGGTAATCTAATGTAGCATCAAATGCTGCTTGCGCTACGCTATTCACACTAAACACATTAAACTGATGCACCTTGCGAAACTCTGTTGTAAGCAATGGGGGAGCAATACAATAGCCAACTTTCCAACCGGTGCAGTGATAGGTTTTGCCAAACGAACTAACAACAAAAGCGCGCTCAAATAACTTAGGAAACTGCAAAACACTTTCGTGTTGCCGACCCTCATAAACAATATGTTCATACACCTCATCGCTCAACAACAAAATATCTTTACCCTCAAGCAACTGCTCCAAACAATTAAAATCGGTTTTGGTTAAACAGGTTCCTGTAGGGTTGTGTGGCGAATTCAAAATTATCAAGCGCGTTTTTGCGTTTATCAACTGCGCTACTTCATTCCAATTTATTTCGAAACTTGGTGGGTACAAGTTGTAGTAAACACACTTGCCACCGGCAAGCTGCACTGCCGGTGTATAACTATCGTAACATGGTGCAAACATCAACACTTCATCGCCTTTATTTACTACTGCTTGAATTGCCGTAAAAATGGCTTGAGTACCTCCGGCCGTTATTGTAATTTCTCTTTCGGGGTTAATAGCAACATTGTAAAGGGCATTGTACTTTTGCGCCAGTTTTTCGCGCAAAGCAGTGTTGCCGACCATTGGTGCATATTGGTTCACATTGCTTCGCATTGCTTTTTCGGCAGCCATCAGCAATCGTTCGTCAGGGTTAAAATCCGGAAAGCCTTGCGATAGATTTATTGCATTGTATTCTTTTGCCAACGCACTCATTACCGAAAAAATTGTTGTGCCTACATCGGGCAGTTTAGATGAGATACTTTCCATTACACTACTTGAAAATATAATAAAACGATTTTACCATTTCATTATTCATGGCTATTAACCCTTCTTCGCTTTGCCACCATTTATACTCATCGAAGCGAGAGCTTTTTGCTCCGCGCACTATAAATTGAACACCACTTTTTTTAAACACATTTTCAAAAACCTTATGCGCTCTTCGGGTGTGATAGAGCGATGTAAGCAATATCACTTTGCGGTAGTTTTTTTCTTTAACTATTGGGAGGAGGTATCTTGCTTCTTCGGCAGTGCTGGTGCCAAATGGCACAATTATAATTGCGCTATCGGGAATGTTGTGTCGTTGTAAATTCATTTTTGCTACTTGGCTTTCTTTTAAGTTCATACCAAGTATTTCAAACTCATAAGCCTTGTTGCCACCCGGGCAAATTATTTGTGGTGCAAATTCTTGCTTGTAAATTTTAGCAGCTTCGTTGCCACGGTCGAAACTACCCCCCGAAAGCACAATCATAGCATCGGCTTTTTGCAAAGTATCTTGCTTTATCAACCACTTTGCCGGCAGCGGTAGCAGCGTATTTCGTAGTGCATACAACACGGCAAAAAACATTGCTGCTGCTAATAAAAAAACTACACCTTTTTTCATGCTAATACGAAAACAAAAAGCCAACCATTTTGCTTTCGGTTGGCTTTCTTTTGAAGATTAAAGTAACAGTAATTTTTTATTGCTTAATAAAGGAATGTGTTACTTTTCCTTTAGTGGTAGCAATTTGAATAAAATAAATACCCGAAGGCAATTCTTCTATCTGAATTTTCTCTTTCACTACCGATGAATTCACTGGAATATCTTTAAGCGTTTTGCCATACATATCCATCACTTTTAAATCGGTAACACTTTCGGTTGCTTTCAAATCAATATTGATGTGTGTTTTAGCCGGATTGGGCATTACATTGATATATGAAATTCCCGAAACGCTTTCTACACTGCTGATAGTTATCTGAATAGCATTAGAGGTATCGCGGCAATTTCCCAGCGTAACATCTACCGTGTAATTTCCAGAAACTGTTGGTGTATAAGAAGAACCTGTTGCGTTGTTTACAACTGCTCCATCTTTCAGCCATTGATAAACAGCATTTGGCACATTTGGTACCGAAAGCGTATTGCCCGATTGCG
>CAZYXR010000002.1:0-15592 GCA_964650845.1 uncultured Chitinophagaceae bacterium | reverse complement strand
AGTTACTGTTGCGCTGGCAGTTGAAGTATCGCAGCCGTTGCTAACTGTAACGGTGTAAGTATTTGCCGAAGTAACCGTTGTGTTTTGTGTAAGTGCGCCATTGCTCCATTTATAAGAAAGGTAGTTGGCACTTGCCGAAAGAGTAGTGCTGCTGCCCGAGCAAAAAGTAGTAGCTCCCGAAATAGTTGGTGCAGTAATAACACCTGGCACAGGACAATTGGCATTGGGTTCAAAATCACCTGCCGAAGGATCAACATCAGGGCAAGCACCCGCACATGAAGCCACCCGTACAAAATAGGTTGGAATTTGAACGCCAAAAAGTGCAGCTAATGCACTTAGCTCGCCTGTTTGCTTGCCGGCAAGGGTTGTCCAAATTGTGATGTACATTTTTACTTTGTATTGGCCACAGGCAGCATTGGTAGTGCCCGAAAATTGAAAACAGCCATACTCATTGCTGCTATATGTTTTATCGCTTTGGTTAGTAAGCCCTACAATGCCACTTGGCAAGTTGCCTAAGCTGTCTATTCGTACCGAGTCGAAAGGCACTTGCGCATTTACCGCACCAAAATTCAGGAAGATAGTTTCGTTATAAGGGCTTCCTTTTATGGCACATTGAAAATCTTCGGGTGCCGGTTCAAAGGCAGTAGTTTGATTTGGGTTTGGTGTGCAAGAGCCTGCCGGTGCAAGTGTTGTAAAGATTAAATCGCTACCATTGGCAGTGCCACCACTGTTTACTGCTTTAACTCTAAAATGATAAGTTGTGTTAGCCGTAAGCCCCGAAACAGCTGCCGATACATTGGTATTGCTTGTTCCGGCAACTGGGCTTTGAGTGGCTGTAACCGTAGAACCATAAGAAGCGGTTAAACCATATTCAAATGTAACAGTAGCAGCATTTGAGTTTGCATTTACAATGCCATTTAAGGTAGCAGCATTTAACCCAACGTTGGTAGCGGCCGTTGTAGTAGCAGAGGCTATACCACCTGCAATACCACAGCTTTGGTCGGCTGTAAAGTTTTGGCCGTTTGCATTTACCGCAGGGCAAGTACCCGCAGTTTCTTTTAAGCGCAAATAAATCGGGTCGAATCCTACAAGATTATATTGAGTAGCCAATGCGCTCAACTCGGTAGAAGGTGTAGTTAATAAATTGGTTACTACGGTTACATATATCAGCATTTTGTATTGTCCACAAGCTGCATTGGTAGTGCCCGAAATGGTTACACAGCCTGTTGCCCCTCCAGCATAAGACGCTGGGGTTTGATTAAAAGCATAAGTAAAACCCAAAGGCAAATTTCTAATACTATCGAATGTTACAGAACTTACAGTAGCAAAACCACCAACTGTAGAGGGAATGGCAAAGGTAAACACCTGACTGAACGCCTGACCCTTGTTGGCACAAACTACATTAGAAGATGTTGGCGAAATACCTGATGTTACACCAGGGTCGGGAGTACACACTTGTGCATTTAAAGCACCCACAAACAAACAAACTGAAAGAAAAAACAGCGCGAAAAATTGCTTCATTATTTTATTAAATTTTCTACGAAGTAAATTTATCTAATTGAATTACAAAATTGTAACTTGCATCATCGTGAAACTTGACGCAGCATTAAACTCTTTTGAAACAATCGGTTTGCAAAACATCAACAATGTTGCTGCTCTTTTTCGCCTTGATACAAAGTTTATTTTGCCCGCAAAAACACTGTTGCCACTACTAAGTTATTTCAATAAAAGCTTTTCGATACTTGAAATAAACGGGCAGCGACAACACTTTTACGATACGGTATATTTTGATACTGCCGATTACAAATTGTATTACGATCACCACAATGGCAAACCCAATCGCATGAAAGTACGCATCAGAAAATATGCAACTACTGGCGAAGTGTTTTTTGAGGTAAAACATAAATTAAAAGGATTGCAAACCGGTAAGCTGCGCCTGCCGCGACAAAAAATGATGTTTGAAATTTCTAACGAAGAGTGGGACGCAATACAAGGTCACGACAAAACAATAAATGGTTTAGAAAAAAAAATCTCCACAACTTTTAACCGCATTACATTAAACAACAACACAGCAGAGGAGCGAATAACTATTGACAGCAATGTTTGCTTCGGTAATTTTTTGGACGAAAAGCCACTGTCAAACATTATTGTTGTAGAAGTAAAACACACTCAGCCGCACATTTCTACAACTGTTCGCGATGCCATGAAACTGAGCGGTGCGCAAGAGTCATCGTTCAGCAAATACGCCATTGGGGTGGCGTTGTTGGAAAAGAATGTCAAAAAAAATCTTTTCAAACCTACACTTTTACAACTGCAAAAAACATCCAATGGATTCTCTTGATTTAATGCAGGAACTTACAGGCGCGGCAAACAACTCTCTCGCTGTTTTTATTTTCAGGTTTCTAATAAATTTTGCAGTTGCCACTATTGTCATCAGGTATATTTATTACCCAATTTATAGAAACAAAGATTTTGTTTTCACCTTCTTTCTTTTCAACCTCGTAAACTTTTTAATCTGCTTTTTGCTGAGCAGCGCGGTGCTCAAAATAGGTTTTGCATTTGGTCTGTTTGCCATATTTACTATGCTACGGTTTCAAACCGTGCGCATTCCGGTGCGCGAAATGGCCTATCTTTTCATCAGCGTTACCCTTGGTATAATCAATGCGCTTGCAAGCATAGAAATTGGTTTGCCGGAATTGCTTT
Source organism: uncultured Chitinophagaceae bacterium (assembly GCA_964650845.1). Classification (GTDB taxonomy): domain Bacteria; phylum Bacteroidota; class Bacteroidia; order Chitinophagales; family LD1; genus UBA7692. The sequence goes on along the minus strand of CAZYXR010000002.1, from coordinate 12,889 downwards.
TTGCCAACCTTATTATACTTGCTTGCACTTACTTTTTGGAATATAAAAGCAAGCTTTCGCACGAAAACTTTAAGCAGGTTACTTATGAAAAAATTGAGCTTATAAAGCCATCGCGAAAAGAAGAATTGCTCGAGGACCTTCGACAAAGAACAGGCTTGCCTATTCAACGGGTAGAAATAATCAGCATTGATTTTTTGCGCGACACAGCTTACCTAAATGTATTCTACCAAAGTGCCGATAACGAAGCCTCATCACGTGGTTTAGGCTGGGGCGATTAAATTCTACACACCCAGCGGGCATTGTTGTAAAACAAACTAAATTTGCAGCCTAATATTTAAAATGGCTGTTGTAAAAAAATTCACGTTTAATGCTATCGCAGAAAACACCTACATTGTTTTTGACGAAACAAAACAATGTGTAATTATAGACCCAGGCTGTAGCAATGAAGCAGAGCGCAACATCTTGCAATCGTTTATTGAGCAAGAGTCGTTAAACCCTGTAATGTTGCTAAACACTCACTGCCATGTAGATCACATTCCGGGCAATGCTTTTGTAGCAGAAAAGTATAATACGCCTATTTACATTCACGAATTGGAGTTGCCAATAATGAATGAAGCGCCTTTGTATGGCAGAATGTTTGGCATCAATTGCCCACCACCGCCCAAACCAACAGCATATTTAACAGCTGGCGAAAATGTGCAATTCGGCAACACCACATTTAAGATACTTTTTACACCCGGCCACTCGCCCGGCAGCGTTTCATTCTATAGTGAAAAAGATGCTTTTGTGATTGCCGGAGATGTGTTGTTTTTAGGCAGTATTGGGCGTTATGATTTGCCCGGAGCAAATGGCGAAACCTTGTTTAACTCTATTGACACACAATTGATGACTTTGCCCGATAACACTAAGGTATATTGCGGGCATGGCTCCGACACGAGCATAGGGCACGAACGCAAAACCAACCCTTTTTTAAACAAAGCATTTCGCAGCGAATTATAACAACGCACAATGAGTTTTAAAATTGATTTGCACAACGAAAGAAAAAGCTACGACAAGCACATTTTGTCGGAAGAATGTGTGTTGAAAAACCCATTCGAGCAGTTTGCACTTTGGTATAAAGAAGCTACCGATGAAGCTAAAATTATTGAGCCAAATGTGATGACATTAGCAACGGCAACGGTACAAGCCAAGCCTTCTGTAAGAATTGTTTTGCTGAAAGAATTCAGCCCCAATGGTTTTGTTTTTTACACCAACTACAACAGCAAAAAGGGGAAAGAATTAGGGCAAAATCCACAGGCATCACTTTTGTTCTTTTGGGATGTTTTGGAAAGACAAGTACGTATAGAAGGCGTAGTTAAAAAAATTGATGCTGCTAAATCAACCGAGTATTTTAATTCGCGACCCATAGAAAGCAGAATTGGCGCAATTGCTTCTCCGCAAAGCGAAGTAATTGCTACACGAGAAGTGATGGATAAAAAAATTACCGATGTTGAATTTGACAATAACATAGAGCGCCCCGAACATTGGGGTGGCTATATTTTAGTTGCCGACTATTTTGAGTTTTGGCAGGGCAGGCCAAACCGCGTACATGATAGGTTGGTTTTTTCTAAAAAAGGTAACAATTGGAATCTTTGCAGGTTAGCACCTTGATACATTACAAAGGTAGCCTCTTCAACAGTTGCACACCTTCTTCATCGTAGTTAAAAAGAACGGCTTTGTTCAAATTGCGCTGCGATACAATTTGCATGGCTTCGCCTTCGCTTTTTACCCATAGCATATTTCGCTTTGCATACCACACTTCTTGCGGCTCGGGCTCTTTGCCTATTACAAATATCACTTCCTCTTTTTGGGCTTCTTTTGCTATTGCTTCTCCCGCTTTTTTTGCATCGGCATATTTTGAACCGTAAATTGAAACATCGCCAGGCTTGTTTGTAAGATAAAACTGCCCAATGCACACCAATACAAAAACCACTACCGCAGCATTTAATTGTTTAATAGAATAAGTTCCACTTTTTTTAATTTTATCGTAAAGAATACCCAACAACACGCTAAAAAAAAGCGAAGCATACAATACCGTAAAATCCTGAATGCTATAATTCAAAAACAAAGCGTGAATCAACAATACCGGCAGAACAGAAAGCCATATAAAGCGATAGCCGTTTTCGCTGAAAACAATTTTTAATCTCGACTTTGAAATTGCTACCCAACCAAACAATGCAATGAATACATAAACCGGAAAATAGCTCGCTACATAATTGAAAATCAAACGGCCAAACAAAGTGAAGTATGAAAAAACAAAACTGAGCAAGCCGTGTTTAGTATCACTTAAACTGCCGCGCAACAAGTAGCGGTTCATCAACTCCGAAAGATATGCTTCGGCACCATTGATTTGCGAATACTGATAAATAATGATGCGCAACACCACAAGCGAAACCACAACAGTAGCGGCAATCAACACATTAAAACCTCTTATGTTTTTTACATGCAACAAACTGTACACAAGCACACCAAAGGCGAAGAACAATCCAAGCCAGCTTGTATAAATCATCAAAAACAAAATCACCACATAAAAGAAAATGTATTTAACGGAATAGAATTTCCTGCGAATAATCATTTTTAATGTTGTGTAAACCCCTACCACAAATAGTGTGTGCACCAGCATATCGCTCATGTAAACATTGCCTTGAAACCACAGTGTGGGCGGCAAAAAAAGATACACCGTAAAAGCCACCACCGATGCCAAATGCGGGTAGCTTCTTGCCCTATTGAAACTCAACAAACAAACCGTGAAATACACAAACATTGCGCTTAATAAATGCAGCATCATATTAAGCAATTGCAAAGGCAGCACATCGGGCGTGATGTGTAAAAATGAAAAAATGAAAAACGGAAAATAATAGGCAAAAGGCGGATGCGAAACATAATAATAATTCCCTTCTGTATCAATCATTTTACCCGAAGCATTGGCATGATTATTTATGTTTTTATCGGCAGCATTGTTATAGGTCATTACAGGATTGAAACCGTACTTATCAATACCATTTTCGCTCCAAATTGAAATTACACGCAATGCCACAGCCGTGCAAAACTCGTGATGTTTTGAAAGTGGGCGATTTAGCTGCGGCAAGCGCACCAACACACTCAGCAAAAATATGCCAAGTAGCAAAGGCAATGTGCGCGAAAGAAATGTCATTAACTGATAACGGTTTAATTGTAAGTTTCGCAAACCTAACTCAAAAAGCAAACAACTATCTGCATTATTTACTGTTGTCTATTTACAACCTTCTCTTCACAATCTATTAAAGTTGAATTTTCAATAATATTTTACATTCGCCTAACAATAAACAAACGAAATTTAAACATGAAAAAATCTCTACACTCAGTAATTGCAATCTTGATGATTGCATTCGCTACACAGCAAAGCATTGCGCAGTGCTATCAGGTAACCAGAATATCTGATGTTGTGTATTCTACAAATCATGCTCGCAACATTATGGATATTTATTTGCCCGTGGGTGCCCCGGCAGGTAAGCGACCATTGTTGGTGATGGCGCATGGCGGTTCATTTTCGGGAGGTAGCAAAGCAGAAGCAACTTCATCGGAAATTGCAAGACGCTTTGCATCGCGCGGATTCACAACGGCTTCTATCAATTACCGTTTAGAGTCAAGCACTTTAAATTTAGTTGATTCAAACGTTGCGGCTGGTGCAGTTATTCGCGCAGTAAGCGATATGAAAGCTGCGGTTCGATTCTTTGCAATGGATGCAGAAAATGGCAATCTTTATTCTGTAGATACTGCAGCAATGTATGTTGGTGGCAATTCTGCGGGTGCCATTACAGCGGCAAACTACGCTTATCTTGTTGATACCAACGATATTAGAGTACCTATTCATCAATATGTAAGAACTGTGGTAGCAGCAAATGGTGGTGTAGATGGCAACAGCGGCAATGCAGGATATTACGACAAAGTAAAAGGCGTATTGAACTTTGCAGGCGGTGTAAAAGACACAGCGTGGATTCAACCCGGTGCTCCAAAAATATTCAGCGCTCATGGCGATGGCGACCGCACCGTTCCTTATGGTTTTGATAGAGTGCTTAACAGCTTGACTCAAAATGGTCTATTAGCTACCGTTATTACACTTTGCGGTTCTGGGGCAATGGAACCAAAATTAACTGCACAAGGCATCACCAATGTATTGAAAACTTATGTAGGTGCCGACCACGTGCCATGGGAAGCAGACAATGCTATGTTCAATGAAATTGACAGTATTTCGGCAGTATTTTTGGGTGCTCCAGTTTGTTATGAAACAGGCTTGGTTAGCAGCTTGAGCGATGTGAAAATGGATCAAACAATTGTTGTGTATCCTAATCCGGCACATACACAAATCAATATCACCGGTTTAAATCAGGTAACGGCTATTACTCTAAGCAATCAATTGGGGCAAATAGTATCAAGCACAACTGTTGATGGATTGCAGCACAGTATTGATGTATCTACCTTGCCAAAAGGCGTTTATTTCCTTAAAACCGAAGGCAACAAAGGTGCAACACAAGTAAATAAAGTATCGGTTTACTAAGGTGATGTTTCTAACCTTCATAAAAAAACCCGCACCATGTTGGTGCGGGTTTTTTTTATTATTGCCACCCAAAATATTTGGTCTCATAGTTCAATGGATAGAATAGAAGTTTCCTAAACTTTTGATACAGGTTCGATTCCTGTTGAGACTACAACTAAACAGAGGCTTTCAAATATTTAGCGTAGGCCGCCAGCCATTTATCTTCGGCTGCTCTCATGGCATCTTTTTGCACTTTTGTTTTATCGCCCAAGCCGGTAAGGTGCAACACGCCATGAAACAGCACCCTATGCAATTCATCATCAAAAGTGGTTTGTTGCTTTTTAGCATTATCCCACACGCGCTCAAGGCTGATGTAAATTTCGGCAGTAACTCTTTTTGTTGTTTCTGCTAACGGAAAAGTAATAATATCGGTATAGTAATCGTGATTAAGAAATTGCTTGTTGATATTAAGCAGATAATCATCGCTGCAAAACACTACCGAAAGTGAAATATTTTTTTGCGTTGATTTTAAAAAGTTCTCGCCAATAAATTTCTTAACTGAAGAAAGAGACTTAAGTTTAAAATCTACATCGGCATAATGAAATGAAACCGGCATACGCAACTTTACGAAGCAATACAATTATGCTTTAAACTGCATTTCGCAGGTAGCGCCATTGTCAGAAAATATCACCAAGTCGGCCAACTGCATGATAAGAAAAACGCCACGACCGCTTGTTTTCTCAAGGTTTTCGGGGCTGGTTGGGTCGGGCAAGTTGTTATAATCAAAACCTGAACCTTCGTCTTTAATAGTAAAAGAAATTACTTTGTGCTTATCATCATGCTCGGCAGTAATTACCACTTGCTTTGATGGGTCGCCAGCGTTGCCGTGGGTAATTGCATTATTAGCAGCTTCGGTTAAACACACCAAAATATTGCCATAGGCATCATCGCCAAACTGATATTCTTCGCGCAACTGTTCCACAAAGTTTTCAACTTGCGCTATATTCTGAATCTGAGACGGGAATTGTAATGTCTTCACTAATTTAGTATTATGGTGTGCTAAAATAATTCAAGAAAGGACTTACCCAAATAATCTTTTCAAGCCAAAGCTATTTGAGTGTACAGTAAATAAAAATGCCACCTCTATTTGAGATGGCATTTGTTGAATTTTCATCCAATTATTCGGTTATCCATTTTGCTGCCGAACCTACGCCCTCGCAGTTTGATTTGGCATTTTTGTAGGTAGCTTCATCGTCTTTTTCGCAGAAGGTTGATGAGGTTTTAATGCCACTTACTTCGCAGTGACCGCACTTTTTACAAGATTGAGCACCAAACAAAATTGTTGCTACAGCTAAGATTGAAAATGCTTTTCTCATGGTTTGTTTTTTTATTAGTGAATGATGCAAGTATAGGTGGTTTTATCAAAAAAATAAACTATCGAGCAATTACCACAGGCTTCACCTGTTGCACCGCTCCGTTTTGAAAGCGCACATAATACAAACCATCGGCATAGCCTTCGTTTTCAAAACTTACAGTGTGGGTGCCGGCTTGCATATCGGCATCTACTAATGTTTTTATTTGCTGCCCATAGCTGTTAAATACCGAAACCATCGTGTGCCTTCCGGCAGTAGTAAACTGCACATTGGTATAAGTTGTAAACGGGTTAGGATACACCGAAACCAACAATTCGCCTGCCACTTGGTTCAGTTCGCGAATGGCAACGGCAGAGCACGCTGCATTATCTACCAAAGGTAAACTTTGAAAGTTTTTCAATAATATAGTTGAATCAATTGTTGGTTTTGAAACACACAGCCAGTCTTGCAAAAGCGAGGAATACACCGATCGAAAATCGTATTGCATCGGCAAGTTATCATTCACCGAGGCGGTGTTAGGAATCACCGGATTGTTACCCAAAATGCCAGGCAAAACTTTGTTTCCAAAAATAATCATTGGTGCTGCCGAGCCGTGGTCGGTTCCTGCGCTGAAGTTGGATTTTATCCGCCTTCCAAATTCTGAATAGGTCATGCCTACCACCTTATCTGCCACACCTAAAAATTTCAAGTCTTCGTGAAACGCTTTAATGGCATCCGATACATTTTTCAGTAAAGTTGCGTGTGCGCCAATTGTGGTATCGCTGTCTTCGGTTTGGTCGGCATGTGTATCAAAGCCGCCAATAGTTACCTTGTAAATTTTGGTTTTTAAACCTCCGCCAATTAACCGAGCAACAATCTTTAAATTATCTGCCAACGGATTGTTGGCAGGGTAAGGTTTTTGGCTGGTTACAAGATTTGCCGCAGCCTTAATAGCATTAGAATAATCAGTAGTTTTCTGTTTAATGGTTCTAATGTAGGTAAGCTCTTTTCCGTAAGGTATTTGAGACACCGGATCTTGAATACCATTTAAGAATTGATAAAACGAAGTTGGGTCAACAATAGCAAAAGCCATATTGATAAAGGGTCCCATAAACATGGTTGAAACCAACGAACCCACTTCTATTGCAAGCGGGTCGGGCATAGTGCTGTTAGGGTATCCCGATGGATAATTGGGATACTCATAATTCAAATATCTACCCGCCCATCCGGTGTTTAAATACTCATCAGAGTCGGAGGCTGCATGCCAAATATCGTTGGAGCGAAAGTGAGAGAAGTTTGGATCGGGATAGCCCACCGATTGCACCAAACGCACTTTGCCATCATTATACATTTCTTGCAAGCCTGTCATTGCCGGATGCAAGCCTGTATTGCTTGTGCCTTGCAAATTCAACACCTTGTTTTGCGGAATCAATACATTAGACCGAGCGGTTGAAAGTTTGCTGTATTGGTCAATTGGTATTACTGTATTCAACCCGTCATTGCCGCCATTCAATTCAATTACTACAAGTACATGATCGTTGCTGGCGCGCCCACCGCTCAGTTCTTCCAACATCGGGTTTGTTGCGCCTAATGCGTTCAACGAAATGCCGTTTAATATTGTTGGTACAGCTAATGCCGGTGCGGCTCTGCGTATAAATTCTCTGCGTTTCATACCTGTGTTATTTTCTTTTTATTGCTCTCATAAAAGATTCATTACTTGCTTACATCAATGAATATTTTACTTTGAAATGAATTGATGTATTTTGAATTAACTCAATTGAAATTCTTCTAAACTGGTGATGTATTTAAATAGGTTTTGAAGCCTATCTGTTACCAATTTTTTCTTTGCTGTATCGGTAGGATCGTTGATGTGCGCTTGCCAAATCTGAGTCCAATAGTAATTGGGTTGTCCAAATAGTAGTGCGTATTTGAGTACAGACTTTAACGTAGCCGAAGCCGGCTGTGTGAAAACATGCTCAAGCATATTAGCAATCAACTTATCGGGGTCATCGGCATCGGGGTATTGCTTTGCCCATGCAGCCGTATCCATTATCAACTTAAAGCCGTTGCGTGTAATGCCGGCATAAATAAACACATCCGTTAATCCGTTGCGCGTAGGCAGCGTAACTGTATTTATCCAAACTTCATGAAAAATAGGTTCTTGATAATATGCCGGCCAGCCCGAAACACTTGGTGGCACAAAAATAGATTGTTGCAATGCGGCCCCACCGGTTACTGCCACTTGTTCCCACATATAATATTGCGTGGCAAGATCGCTGGAAGTAGGGAAAGTAGTTTTTGATTCGCGAAAAGTTCCTATAAGCATATCAAGAGGCGGCTTAATTATTGCACCAACATTGTATGCATCAAAAAAATGTTCGCTTTTGAACAACAACTCCAGCGGAGCTTTGATGTTATAATTTGCATTGCGGAATGCCGTTGCCATTGGCGCAATCACATTTGTTTCTACGGCAGAATCTATTTCGTAATATACAAAAAACCGATAGAGCCTTCTGCAGATATACAGCGCAACTTCTTGCTGCGCAAAAATCATATTCAGCAGTTCATCTAATTCTTGCTCGCCTGCTGCGCCCGACTTGCCTGTTATAACCGCATTGTTGAAAAAGGAAGAAAATTGCTTATTGCCGGTATCGTGCCCATTGCTGTTGAAGATGTATGAAACAGAAGATGGTACAACAAAATAACCTGTCAAAACTCTTGCTGCCGCTTTCACATCATCTTCGGTGTATTGCGAGTTTGGTCCCTTGCCCAGCGTAAACAATTCCATCAATTCACGCGCATAGTTTTCATCGGGTGCGGTTTTTGTGTTTCGGGTTCCATTTAGGTAAACCAACATTGCCGGATCAACAGAAATTGCTTTGGCGAGTACTTTTAAATCGCCCAAACAGTTTTGTCGAATTGTGCTGATGTATTTGTATCCAAAACGAGCGTCTTGATACGTAGTAAGTTCGGTTGAAAAATGATTATGCCAAAACAGCACCATTTTTTCTTCAATAGTTCTGCTTTGATTCAGCATATTGCCGATTCCCCACGCCATAAGCGAAAATGCCCGCTTGGTTAAAAGATTAGTATCGAGCGGAGCATTTACCCATGTTTGTCCAAAGGCAACATTTGGGTCGGGCACTTGCACAGTGCCATAATTATTGAGCGGTGGCGCAGGCGCAGTGCCTATGTTCAATAATTCATCTACTGCTTGGCTCATGGTTTTGGTAGCAAAATACTCTATGTCGCTATATGCTGCACCAAACATGGTTCTGCGCAGCAGGTGTGCTACTTCTTTTTTTGTCCATTGCCCATTGTACTGTGCCACACCTGTGGTGCTTCCACGCGGAGCAACATCTTGTAAAGTAACTTCTTCTTCGGGTAAAAATGCTGAGAGAAAATTCCTACGATTCATATACTGAATTTTTCGTATAAAATGATTGAAGTATATGGGTATTCTACCGTAATGGATTGGGTTGGCAATTCATTTAACCTCCATCTAAAGTAATGGTAATTTCGATAAAAAAATCTTGCTGAAAGAATTTCAGCACTTTGGCGGTTTTCCTTGTACTTAAACTGAATCCTTGCTTTAAAACAATTCAATAGTGCTTCGTCCCAATCAATATCAAACAACGATTGGCAACATAGGCATTAACAACAAGCACTAATTGGAGCAAATGCGTTACAGCTCGCGTTTTACATCAAACGCTTCTAAATAATCGCCCACCCTACGCACAAAACTGCCGCCCAGCGATCCGTCAATAATGCGGTGGTCATAGCTGTGGCTCAAAAACATCATGTGGCGAATACCAATGGTGTCGCCTTCTGCGGTTTCAATCACTACAGGCTTTTTCTTTATAGCTCCTGTTGCAAGTATGGCAACCTGTGGTTGAAGAATTACCGGAGTACCCATCACATTGCCAAAAGTGCCCACATTTGAAACTGTATAGGTAGCACCTTCAATATCTTCTGGTTTTAACTTGTTATTGCGAGCGCGATTGGCAAGGCTATTCACTTGCTTTGCAAGCCCTACTAAATTCAACTGGTCGGCATTTTTAATAACCGGCACAATCAAATTGCCCGTAGGCAAAGCTGTAGCCATGCCGATATTGATGTCTTTTTTTACAATAATATTTGTGCCATCCACACTACTGTTTACCAACGGAAAATCTTGTAAGGCGCGCACTACTGCTTCAATAAAAATGGGTGTAAAAGTTAGGTTCTCGCCATAGCGCTCTTTGAATTTATCTTTCATGCGGTTGCGCCACAACACAAGGTTGGTAACATCAGCTTCTACAAACGAGGTAACGTGTGCGGATGTTTGTTTGCTCTTCACCATGTTATCGGCAATCAACCTGCGCATTCTATCCATTTCAATAATTTCCACATTGCCGCTATAGCTTTTTGCCGGAGCGGCTTGCACCACTTCGGTTTGTTTTGTTGCCGGTGCAACCTCAGCGGCTTGCGGTTTTTGTTGCGGAGCATTTTTGCGCTGCTCTACAAAAACAAGAATATCTTTTTTAGAAACCCTTCCTCCGGCTCCTGTGCCGGGCAAAGTTTCTAACTCTGTCATGCTGATTCCTTCTTGTCGCGCAATGTTTAATACCAATGGCGAATAAAACCTATCGCTTGCAACTACTGTGGCAGGTTTTGCTACAACCGAAACCGATGGCGTACTTACTGCTTCTTTTACCACAGTAGCGGTTACTTGAGGTGCAGCACTCGCACTTGCTACTGCGTCATTAGAAATTATTGCAACGGCTTTGCCCACCGGAACCACATCGCCTTCTTTAAAAAGCATTTCAACCAATACACCACTTACCGTTGAGGGAACTTCGGAATCTACCTTATCGGTTGCAATTTCTAAAACAGCTTCGTCTTGCTGAATGCTATCACCAGGTTTTTTCAGCCATTTAAGAATGGTAGCCTCGGTAATACTTTCGCCCATTTTAGGCATGATGAGTTCAAAATTTGCCATACGTTTTTTTGCTACTGTTCGCTTTTTTGCGCGGGCTAAAATAGCTTTTTAAGATTAGTGGCTGAAAAGTAGAATCGAAAGCGAACTACAGCAACAAAAAAGCACACCGAAACGCCCTTTGTTTTTCACAAAAACCACAAGCCACACTTTTCTTTCATTTGTAAACAACCTCATTTTCAATACGTAATCATATTGCTTTTACCCTTTCAACCTAATAAACTATCTTCGCACTCCTTTTAAAAAATTATAGGCTATGCTAAATATCGTTTTGTTTGGCCCTCCGGGCAGCGGCAAAGGCACTCAGGCAACTAATATTATTACACAATACAGTTTGGTTCACCTTTCTACCGGTGATATGCTGCGTGCAGAAATAGCTGCACAAACCAAGTTGGGCGTAGAGGCAAAAACACTGATGGATAAAGGCGAATTGGTGCCCGATGCGGTAGTAATTGGCATGATAGAAAATAAACTTGCCGACAATAAAGCTGTAAAAGGTTTCATTTTTGACGGGTTTCCGCGCACAGTGGCGCAAGCCGTTGCATTAGATGCTTTGTTGGAAAAATACAACGCACCGATAAAAACAGTTTTGTCGCTTAAAGTAAGTGAAGAAGAGCTAACACGCAGAATTTTGGAGCGCGGCAAAACCAGTGGTAGAAGCGATGACCAAAACGAAGAAATTGTGCGCAATCGCGTAATTGAATACAGAAACAAAACTGCACCATTGGCAGATTTTTATGCAAAACAAAGCAAGCTCGTTGAGATTGCAGGCGAAGGAAGCGTTGCAGAAATTTTTGCGGCTTTGAGCGCAGAAATTGATAAGCACTAATTGATTTGCGGCTTTGCTTGCAGGTAAAAACTGAGCGCAAAACAACCATGGAAAACTTCATTGATTACGTAAAAATTTGTGGTCGCAGCGGCAAAGGCGGGGCTGGAAGTGCACATTTTCGCAGAGAAAAATTTGTAGAATTTGGCGGACCCGATGGTGGCGATGGCGGAAGAGGCGGGCACATTATTTTGCGCGGCAATAAACAATTATGGACTTTACTGCATTTAAAATATCGCAAGCACGTAATTGCCGAAGATGGCGAAAACGGAGGCAAGCAACTTTGCACCGGCAAAAGCGGTGATGATGTGATATTGGATGTGCCATTGGGCACCGTTGCCAAAGATGATGAAACAGGCGAAGTAGAAGTTGAAATTACAGAAGATGGACAAGAATTTATTCTTGTACCAGGTGGCAAAGGTGGCAAGGGAAACAACTTTTTTAAATCGGCCACCAATCAAGCGCCAAGCCATGCCCAACCTGGCATTCCGGGTAAAGAAGAATGGAAAATTCTTGAGTTAAAACTGTTGGCCGATGTTGGTTTGGTGGGTTTTCCAAATGCCGGAAAATCAACCTTGCTTTCGGTAGTAAGTGCTGCAAAACCCGAAATTGCAGATTACCCTTTCACCACCTTAACGCCAAATTTAGGCATGGTGAATTACCGCGATAAATTCAGTTTTGTAATGGCTGATATTCCGGGCATTATTGAAGGTGCTCATGCCGGAAAAGGGCTTGGCGTGCGATTTCTACGACATATTGAGCGCAATGCCTGTTTGCTTTTTTTAGTACCTATTGATGCCGATAACATTGTTACTCAATATCGAGTTTTATTAAATGAGTTGGAACAATACAACCCCGAGTTAGTGCAAAAAAGAAGGCTGCTTGCCATCACCAAAGCCGACACTGTAGATGAGGAAACGCGCAGCTTGATAGCAGACGAGCTGAAAAAAGAATGGAAAGAAAAGAATGTGGAATACACTTTTATTTCTTCGGCTACGAACGCAGGCATCCCTGTTTTAAAAGATATGCTTTGGGCATTGATGCACGAAGAAGACCCAACATAACCACAACAATTTGCACAAGCCAAATTATCCATTCAAATTGCTGCCTCAATTTTCTTCATGGCATCTTCATTGGTTTTAACGATTGATCTCGGCACCTCGGGTCCAAAAGTTTCG
>CAZYXR010000001.1:110633-119036 GCA_964650845.1 uncultured Chitinophagaceae bacterium | reverse complement strand
GGAAAGGTAGTGTTTTTACAAGCAAAATTCCATCGGTCGAAAATTTGCTTCGCCAAGTGGTGGTATATTCTCTTAATCTTGCATTATGAATCATCGCCCGCGCATACTTCGCAAATCAGCGGCAATACGCAGCATGGTAGCGGAAACAAGTCTTAGTCCATCCGATTTTATTGCACCGCTTTTTATTGTAGAAGGCGCGCAGGTAAAAGAAGAAATTTCATCGCTACCGAATTACTTTAGAATGAGTTTAGATGAAACCATTGAGGAAGCAAAAACTTTATGGCAATTGGGTATAAAAAGTGTTTTGCTTTTTGTAAAATGTAATGACGAATGGAAAGATAATGCCGGAACAGAAGCATTGAACCCGCAGGGATTGATGCAAAGAGCAATTCGAGCAATAAAAAGCAATATTCCCGAAATGGTCGTTATTACTGATGTTGCGCTCGATCCGTATTCTTCTTTCGGGCATGACGGTATAGTGGAAGAACATAAAATAGTGAATGACAAATCGGTAGAAGTGTTGGCACACATGGCTTTAAGCCATGCGCAAGCCGGTGCCGATTTTGTAGCACCCAGCGATATGATGGATGGTAGAGTTGCGGCAATAAGAAGCATTTTAGAAGCAAACAGTTTTCACGAAACCGGAATATTGAGTTACAGCGTAAAATATGCTTCGTGTCTTTATGGCCCTTTTCGCGATGCCTTGGATAGCGCACCTGGTTTTGGCGATAAAAAAACTTACCAAATGGATAGCGCAAACAGCCACGAAGCAGTAAAAGAGGCGGTGTTTGATGCGCACGAAGGTGCCGATATTGTGATGGTAAAACCTGCGGGCTTTTATTTAGATGTAATTCACAGAGTTAGGCAAGCTGTAAGTATTCCCGTAGCAGCATACCAAGTAAGTGGCGAATATGTAATGATAAAAGCTGCCGCAGCAAAAGGTTGGGTGAACGAAGAGCAAGCAATGCTCGAAAGTTTAACTGCAATAAAACGAGCAGGGGCAACTGTAATTGCAAGTTACTTTGCAAAACAATTCGCGCTTTATTTCAATAACAATTCGCGCTAAATACCGTTTCGCAGTTTATTGCTTATGTTAGCATAATATCATGCTTAGATACAGTGCCGATTGGCGAACACTTTTTGTGGTTGTTTTATACTTTGTTGCTGCAATTGCACCGTGGTTTTTGTGGCACGAAATGTCTAAGTTTCAAGCTGTTTTATGGATGGCATTGAACTGCTATTTGTCGTTTACTTGTGCTGTAATTGTGCACAACACTATTCATGTTCCCATTTTTAAAAGCAAGCAGTTGAATAGAATTTTTCAGGTAGTGTTGTCGCTTACTTATGGGCACTCAACAAGTGCATTTGTACCGGGTCATAATTTTAGTCATCATAAATTTACTCAAGGCGAAAAAGATGTAATGCGCACTACTAAAGCCACCTTCAAATGGAATATTTTGAATCAGCTTTTTTTCTTTTTTATTATGAGTGGTGATATTATAAAAAGCGAAATGCGTTTTGCCAAAAGAATGTATAACGAACGACCAAAATGGTTTTGGCAATTTGCCTTTGAGTTGGCTTTGGTAAATGCGATAAAGCTCGGTATGCTTTTTGTGAATTGGCAGTGTTTTCTATTGTTTCTGTTTATTCCACATCAATATGCTGCTTGGGGAATTGTGGGTACCAATTATTTTCAACACGATGGGGTGGACGAAAAACATCCGTACAACCATAGCAGAAATTTTACCGGCAGGCTGCTAAATTTTTTTCTTTTCAATAACGGTTTCCACACTGCACATCACGAAAAACCAAATTTGCACTGGAGCCAATTGCCCAATTATCATGCCCAAAATATCCGCCCGCACATTCATCCAAATTTAGATAGACCATCTTTGCTGGCCTACCTTTTCGAAACGCACATTTATCCGGCAAAGCGAGTAGATTATCTGGGCAATCCGGTTCAACTTCCTGCCGAAAAAATCCCTGATGTGGATTGGGTTGCGGGTGTAAATGTCGGTGCGCATAAAAGTGATATGGCTGCTGTGTAAATGTTTTCTGTGCTTGCTGTAAAAAGCATCATGCACTTAGTTTAAGACATTCAAGCGTTCACTATCAGTGGAAGCAGGTAATTGGAGAACACTATAATTTAAACAGTTTTTTCATCTTGCTGCCATTCACTACTATGGTGTAAAAACCAGATGGAAATTCAGCTAATGAAACAGTGCATTGCACAACCTGCTCCATCTTGTTTTCATATACCTTTTGTCCGCTTAAATCATATATCATTATGTGATGGATGGCATCTGAAGATATAACCACATCGCTAACAGTAGGGTTTGGGTAAATCTGTATTACAGTATCCGAAATATTATCAATGCCAACACTTGTTACTGTAATTGTATTTGAATTTGCCGACTGACAACCATTTTCAGTAACAACTACATAATAATTCCCGTTTTGTATGGGATTGTAACTTTGTGAAGTAGCATTATTAATTGGATTGCCATTTAAATACCATTGGTATGCAGTGGCTGGCGTACTTGTGAGTGTGCTGCCAGACTGAGATATGAAAGGAATATTCACATTGTTTTGTGTTACACTAACCGATGCAATTGCAGTGCAACTGTTGATAGTCGTAACTGTTACAGTATAAGAGCCTGTTTGTGTAACATTAATTGATGTTCCACTATTTCCCGTACTCCAAGAAAAAATGTTCCCATCTGAACTTGATACCGATAACGTAGTGTTTGAGCCATTGCATAAAACAGTATTTCCTGTTATTTGTACAGAAGCCGGATAAACAGTTACTTGTTGTGAAGCTGTTCCATAACAACCATTTGCATCAATTAATTCTACCGAGTAATTACCACTGCTTGAAATAGCAATTGTTTGAGACGTAGCCCCATTACTCCACAAGTAAGCACCGGATTGAGGTACAGTTAAATTTACAAAAGCGCCATTACAAAAATTGGTTGCCCCCGATGCGGTAATTGATGCTGTGGTGCTGCAATACTGTTTCTCATAACAGCCCATATCAACAGTATTGGCAGATATTCTGGCAGAGTCTAACAAATCCAAATTGTATAAAGCCGAAGTAAAAGTATTGCTCCCACTATTAAGTGCAGGGGAGTTCGATTGCAGCATATAATTGTATTGTTGAGCATTGAAAGGTGCAATAGCCGCACTGCCTGGATTTACAAAAAGCGGATTAGTGGATTTATTCCCTGTGCCAACATATCCCCCTTGAACCAAGCAATAGCCAACATCTTCCGATTGGGTATAATAAAATTGTTGTACCCCTGAGTTTTCCCAAACTATACAATTACGATAGCGAACAGAACCCATTCTGCCGCCACCCAAAGCATAAGAGTAATCAGGATTTGTGCTTGTACTTCTGTTGTGAACAACAGTACAATTCCAAAATTCAAATACCGGAGCAGTAGTAGAGTAATATACATCCATTACAGATGCCCTGCCAGCAAGATTGCCTACAAATAAACAGTTATACGCATTCAGCTCGCTTAGAGTGTAGTTATCCGAAACATTGCCGGAAACGATACATCTATCCAGTGTAGTATTTAAACCTGTTGATATTATTGAGTTTCCTTGATTTTCTGAAATATCGCAATGAGTCATCTTAAATATTCCACTGGCAGAAACAATGCTTCCGTCAATAGAACTATTACCATTTATTTTGCAGTTAATTACGTTTACCACCCCGCCTGAAGATGCATTATTATAAATTGCAGCACCTCCGCTTCGGGCGTAATTTGAAGTAAACTCACAGTTGGCAATAGTGAAGTTGCTATTCGATGTATAAAGCCCTCCACCGTAACTATAGTTAACACTTCCGGTGGCATAGCCGCTTATAACTTTTAGTCCATCTACTCTTGTGCCGGTAGATGCATTTATAACCGTAAGCACATGATGGGAATTGTCTGCCGCAGATGTAAGTGAAGCTATGTTTCCACTCAAAATACTTTCATTGATGTTCCAATCACGTTGGCTGAGTTGTGTTTCATTTCCTGCAAAACCTCCATAAAGTTTTACTCCATTGGGAATGCTAAATGATACTAACCTGTCATTTACACTTGCATTAGTTACATATATGGGTTTATATGTTCCTGCTGCTACCCAAATTTCATCGTTGGGAAGACTTATCGCTAAGGCATCTTGCAATTTTGTAAAAGCATTGGTCCAACTTGTACCATTGTTCAACCCATTTGCAGATTCTTTTACATAAATTACCGATGCTAAAGTCAACTTTACGCTTATTAGTAAAGTGAAAAGAATTAAAGTTATTTGTTTCATTTACTGTTTTTAATCTTGAGCAAAAATAGCGAATTTTTAATTGCGGTGCGGCTAAATACTTGTACTTGATAATGCCGTATATCGTTCAATTTTATAAACCTGACGGCAAAAAACTACGTCATTAGCTTAAATCCCTCATCTCAAGTCTTATATCTAAAATCAATTTTCATCTTTGCTGCGTTTATGCAAAACTGGAAAAGATATACAATTACTGCTGCTTTGCCCTATGCCAACGGGCCTGTGCATATTGGTCATTTGGCGGGCTGCTATTTGCCTTCCGATATTTATGTGCGCTACCTGCGCAGCCGCCAGCGCGAGGCTTTGTTTATTTGCGGCAGCGATGAACACGGGGTGCCTATAACCATCAAAGCCCGAAACGAGGGAATTACTCCACAGCAAGTGGTAGATAAGTATCACGGCATGATGAAAAACGCTTTTGCGGAGTTTGGAATTTCATTTGATGCCTACGGAAGAACGAGCAGCAAAATTCATCACGAAACTGCCGCTGCTTTTTTCAAAAAAATATATGATAAAGGCGGCTTTGAAGAGCGCGAAACCGAGCAATATTACGATGAAGCTGCCCAGCAGTTTTTAGCCGATAGATACATTATGGGCACTTGCCCTGTGTGTAGTAATGAAAATGCCTATGGCGACCAATGCGAAAAGTGTGGCTCATCGCTTTCGCCTACCGATTTAGTAAACCCACGCAGCGTGTTAAGTGGTGCTGCTCCGGTAAAGCGGATGACCAAAAATTGGTTTTTGCCATTAAACAAATTGCAGCCTAAAATTGAGCAATATCTGGCGCAACACACCAATTGGAAAACCAATGTTTACGGTCAATGCAAAAGCTGGTTAGAAAGTGGCGATGGCTTGCAACCACGCAGCATGACGCGCGATTTAGATTGGGGCATTCCCGTGCCGGTGCCCGGTGCCGAAGGCAAAGTTTTGTATGTGTGGTTCGATGCCCCAATTGGCTATATCTCTAACACCATTGAGCACTTTAATGGTAACGATGATTGGAAAAAATGGTGGCAAGATGCAGACACGCGCCTTATTCATTTTATTGGCAAAGACAATATCGTTTTCCATTGCATTATTTTTCCTGCTATGCTGATGGAGCATGGCGAGTTTATTGTAGCCGACAATGTGCCGGCAAACGAATTTTTGAATTTAGAAGGCGATAAAATTTCAACCTCGCGCAATTGGGCTGTGTGGCTGCATGAGTATTTGCTGGAATTTCCCGGTAAGCAAGATGTGTTGCGCTATTCGCTGTGTGCCAATATGCCCGAAACCAAAGACAATGATTTTACATGGAAAGATTTTCAACTAAAAAACAACAGCGAGTTGGTGGCCATTCTTGGCAATTTTGTTAATCGTGTTTTGGTGCTTACCGATAAGTATTTTGATGGCAAAGTGCCTGAGGCTGGCGAATGCTCCGATTTGAAAACTTTCATGCTTCAGCAAAAAACAAAAGTGGAAGATTCGTTAGAGCAATTCCGCTTTCGCGAGGCTTTGCAGGAAGTAATGAATGTTGCACGGCACGGCAACAAATTGCTTACCGAAAAAGAGCCGTGGAAGTTGATAAAAACCGACAAGGAAGCAACAGGAATTGTTCTTTACGATTGTATTCAAATTATTGCCAACCTCGCTTTAATAGCAGAACCATTTTTGCCTTTTGCTTCAAAGAAATTGTTTGAAATGTTGAACTTGGATAACTGTAAATTGAACTGGGAAAACATAGGCGATATGCAATTGATGAAAAGCAATCATAGCCTTGGCACAGCAAGTTTATTGTTTGAAAAAATTGAAGATGAAATAATTGATACTCAGATAGCTAAATTGAAAAAAACAGTGGAACAGAAATCAGAAATCGGAGAGCAGAAATCAGAAATCCCCTCAACCCTCACCTCTCAACTCTCACCCGAAATTGTATTTGATGATTTTGCCAAAATTGACCTGCGTGTCGGTACAATTCTAACTGCCGAAAAGGTTGAAAAAGCCGATAAGCTTTTAAAACTGTCTGTTGATTTAGGCTTTGAAACCCGCACCATTGTTTCGGGTATAGCCGAACATTTTAAACCAGAAGATTTGCCCGGTACACAAGTGTGTGTGGTGGCAAATCTTGCACCGCGCAAACTGCGCGGCATAGAATCTAAAGGCATGATATTGCTGGCAGAAGACGCATCGGGCAAGCTGATTTTTGTTTCGCCAACTGCTGCAATCGCAAACGGCAGTGTGGTGCGCTAAGTTTTATGTAGTGGTTTTATCTACAAAGTGTATTGTTTCTGTCATATATTGAATTTGACGGATACAATTCACTAATCTTGCGGCTCATTTTTTTGCTGGTTTCATGCTGCACAAATTTTTACTCGCCACATTGATTTTTTCTTCGCTTTTTGTAAATGCACAAAAAGGAATTATTAAAGGTAAAATTACCGATGCAGCTACTGGCGAAGGGCTTATTCAAGCCAATGTGTTGTTGAAAGAAGGAGTAGGTGTAACCACCGATATGGATGGCAATTTTTCTATCGAAGCCGATTATGGAACTTACACTATTACCATTTCTTATTCGGGTTACGAGCCATTGAACGAAAAGGTAACACTGCGTCAGCCGGTTTACAATCTAAATTTGCTGCTCAAAGCTCGCGAGTTAAAGGAAGTAGTTATTACAGCCGACCCGGCAGTAGAGCGCAAAACACCCGTTGCATTTTCTAAAGTAGATGCCAAAGGCATTCAAGAAGATTTGGCTTCGCGCGATATGGTGCTGGCGCTAAATGCTACACCCGGTGTGTATGCAACCAACAAAGGCGGTGGCGATGGCGATGCCACTATTACCATTCGCGGTTTCAACCAAAACAATGTGGCGGTGATGATTGACGGTGTGCCGGTAAACGATATGGAAAATGGCGAAGTTTATTGGAGCAATTGGATGGGCTTGGATGCTGTAACACGCAGTATGCAAGTGCAGCGCGGTTTGGGAGCTTCAAAGTTGGCACTGCCCTCGGTGGGCGGAACCATCAATATTCTTACAACAGGCATTCGCGACCGCAGCGAACTGGCAGTAAAACAAGAGTTTGCCAATAATGAGTTTTTCAGAACTTCAGTAATGTTCAACTCGGGTAGATTGCCAAAAGGTTGGGGAGTTTCGGTGGCGGGTTCTTATAGGCAAGGCAATGGTTGGGTTTCGGGAAATGATATTCAGGGAGGGTTTTATTATGCCAAAGTTGAAAAGATGTTCAAAGAAGGCAAGCACCTTATCAGCGTTTCGGCATTTGGTGCGCCACAAGTTCACGGTCAGCGTTTCAGCCAGCAGCCTATTTTGGCTTACGATTCGGCACTTGCCGGGCGAAAGTTTGGCATAGATGTTACCGATGCAATTGCCAAGGGCAACTTTCGTTTCATTGACCAAGATTTTACTTTCAACCCCACCTGGGGCGATTTGGATCGAAGAACTTTTGTGCGCAACGACCAAGGTGTGATTGTAGATACAGTTTCATCAGGTAAAACTTCGCGTTACAACACTTCGCAAAATGTGTATCACAAGCCGCAGGTAATTGCGCGCTATTCTTTTCAGCCAAACGATAAATTCTTTTTGTCGGGCACATTTTATACTTCTATAGGTAAAGGCGGTGGCACACAAATTATTGCACAAACACTGCGTTACGATAGCTTGAATCAATTGAATGTGCAAAGTTTATACGATGAAAACTTGTTGTACAAATCTGGGCAAGGCAGCAACTACATAAGGCGCAGCACCAACAATCACTATTGGTATGGTGGCTTGGTTACTATGAATTATAAATTGCCCAAAGGTTTCGATATTTCGGGCGGGTTAGATTTTAGAAGCTACAAAGGCGAACACTATCAGGAAGTATTCGATTTGCTGGGTGGTAAGTACATCATCATTCCTACAAGTGCCGACCAAAACGGGCAAAGGCGCGATACCTTGGTGGAAGGGGGCAAAGTTGGTCGCTTCGATTATGGTTTTGTGAACTGGGGTGGCGGCTTTGTGCAGGCAGAGTGGAGCAACAAAAAGATTTCGGCTTTTGTGAATGTTTCGGCCGCAGGCACTTTTTATTTAAAAGAAGACCG
>CAZYXR010000001.1:105696-110623 GCA_964650845.1 uncultured Chitinophagaceae bacterium | reverse complement strand
GCCAAAAAGAGCCTGAAAATTGATGATGAAATTGTAGCTAAAGAAGCAATAGGCTTTTATGATGTAGCGTATTACAATGGTACCGATGTGGTGATAGCTGGGCAAAACGCAGTAGTTACCCAAAGCGGTGATACTACTTTTGTAAAAAACGGTAGCAATGCAGTAGAGCAAATTATTGGCGCAAAGGCTTACAACAACGCATCTAAAGAGGCTGTGTATTCGCGCACGCCATTGTTGAAACTGCCAAGTGCAACCATCAAAGCAGGGGTAAACTACAACATCAACGAGCAACACAGTGTGTTTGTAAATGGTGGTTATTTGTACAAAGCACCATTTTATAATTTCCTTATTCCACTTCGTGGGCTAAACCTTACAACAGGAATTAAAAACGAAGAAATTGTTTCTGCCGAAGTTGGCTACCTGTTTCGCTCGCGCTGGGTAAGCGCAACTGTAAACGCTTATTACACCGAATGGCTGAACAAACCCTACACCAACACTTTTACCGACCCTAATAATATTGAAGACAGAGAATTGGTGTATGTGCCCGGCATCAAAGCGCGCCACGTAGGTGGCGAGTTAGATTTTGCTGTTAGGCCTCATAAAATGGTAACTATCGAAGGGATTTTTAGTTATGGCGATTGGGTGTGGAATTCGGATGTGAAGTTTCGTTGGATTTTTCAATCGGGTACCGATACCGTGCTTTCATTCAACCCAAAAGGTGTACACGTGGGCGGCTCGGCACAAATGCAAGTGGGCGGCATGGTGCGTATAGAGCCAATTAAAGGTTTGTACATCAAACCGCGTATTACCTACTTCGATAAGTTTTATGCCGATTTTAATCCCGAAACATTGTCGGGCGCAAATGCCGGTCGCGAGTCGTGGAAACTGCCCGGATATTACACCTTAGATGTTTCGGCCGGCTACACCTACACGCTGAAAAAAGAATGGCTTTTTACAGTACGCGCCAATTTTTTCAACATCACGAACCGCAATTTTATCCAAGATGCTACCAACAATAATGCTTTCTTTCGCGAATTCGATGCCAAAAGTGCTTCGGTGTTTTTTGGGCAGGGTTTTAGGTGGAACATTGGTATAGAAATAGCTTGGGTGAATTTTATTAAAAAGAAAGAGGTAGATAGATAAAAGACTTTAGACTAAACAATCGTTCTTTATAAAGAAAAACAGGGTATGTGGCTATGTTTTTTATGACATTGACCCGGCACGGCACGATTCCTGCTTGAGACTGTAAGGCAGCGGCTCGGGGCGGCACGATTCCTGCTCGGGACTTTAGCGAAGCGGCTCGGGGCGGCACGATTTCTGCTCGGGACTTTAACAAAACGGCTCGGGACGGAACAATTCCTGCTCGGGACTTTAACAAAACGGCTCGGGACGGAACGGTTTCTGCTCGGGACTTTGGCAAAGCGGCTCGATAAAAAACGATTAAAAACCATCAAAAAACAGCTATAAAACCTCGAAAAAGCATTTTAAACAGTATAAACACCAAACATGAATAGAATTTCAACACTTTTTGCAGCCACCATTGTTGTGCTGAACAGCTTTAGCCAAACCGCACCCGTGCCCACCAGTTGGGATTGCAGCGGGGCTTTGCCCACGGGTTGGTCGCAACAGTATGTAGGCGGCACCAGCGATAATCAGTTTTATACAGGCGCAGGCTTGTTTATCAGTTCGCCATCTGCGGCACGCTTCGATGGCACAGGCGAGTACTTAGCCGTGGCTTTGAGCGATGTGCCGGGGCATTTTTCGTACAGTTTAAGAGGCTCCACTACCAGTGCAAATCCATTTTCGGGTACTGTAAAAACTCAGGAATCGGTTAATGGAACCGTGTGGACGGATATGCGCACACTAACCAATGCCCAAATTGATAAAGCTGCTTTTACTTTTTTTGTTGATACACCAAAAGCTACTTCGCGATACCTGCGTGTATTTTTCAGCAATAAAGCTTCGGGCTTTAATCTTGTGGTTGAAGATGTAGCTGTTGCAATTCCTGTTGCCGGTGCCGATGCCGAAATTGAAGCTAATTTCAACAACACAAAAGTTACCACTGGCGGCAATGTTTGGTTCAGCTCTGCGGTTAGTACACCAAGCAATTTAAAAGTAAAAGTGTATAATTTTGGTTCCGATTCAGCATTAACGCTTTCGGCTGTAAATATCAGCGGAACAAATGCTGCAGATTATGTGCTTGGTGCTTTTCCTGCAACCATTGCACCAAATGATAGTGGCGAAATTGATTTTACATTTACGCCAAGCGCAGCCGGCACACGCAGTGCAGTGCTTACCATAGGCAACAACGATGCTGACGAAAATCCATACATCATTTATTTGAATGGTGTGGGAGGTATGTACGCTACCGAGCCAAATGCAAACCCAAGCGCAATCAATTTTTCAAACATCAAATCGTATTCTCTAAAAGTGGGTGTAAGCGGCAATACATCCGAGGGCTACTTGGTATTGCGCAAAGAAGGCAGTGCCGTAACCGATGTGCCGGCCGATGGCGAAAACTATGATGTGGGAACGGGTGTAGGCGCTTCAAAAGTATTTTATGTGGGCAGCGATACTTCATTTACCGTGCGCGAAACTCACGCAGGGTTGAATTACCATTTTGCGGTGTTTCCATACAATGGCGTTGGGCAATATGTGAATTACAAAACAGCCTCTCCGCTTGCCGCCAACCGCACCAGTGGCGCAGCATTGCCGGGCAATTACTACAATGGCATTGATACCGCAAATGCAAATTTCCCTACTGCATTAGGCACGCTTATCAATAATCATTCGCAAGTTTTTTACAGCAATTACAAATCTACTTTGATAGATAATTTTTATACCCGCGATACCGTAGGCGAGCAAAAAGTGGTAAACTGCGAATACAGCGGGCAGTTTGTTTTGTTTACTCCGCCTTTCGATTTTACTCCGCTAAACATGAGCCGCGAGCACGCAACAGCTTCGAGCTGGATGCCAACTTTTGGCAATGCAGGGCATGAAGATAGATATGCTTACTCTGACCAGCACAACCTGCGCCTTGCCAATCAAAACGATGTAAATGCACCGCGCAGCAATTATCCATTCGATGAAATTGTAAACCAAACAGGCAATTTTCAACAAGCAAAATTTGGTACCGATGCCAATGGCAAAAAAGTATTTGAACCACTCGATGAGGTAAAAGGTGATGTTGCCCGCAGCATTATGTATATGCTTACAGCTTATAACCGTTTAGCAAACAAAGTAGGCTCGGGCACTACGCTTTATGATGCTTGGTCGTTAGACTCGTTGGTAATTCCGGGTACTTTTCCAAACCCCGATGAGCAATTAAGCACTCGCCAAAAACAAGCTATTTTAAAGAAATGGCATCAGCAAGATCCGCCAAGTGCATTCGAGCGCGCCCGCAACGAGTTTGTGCAAGACCAACAAGGAAATCGCAATCCATTTGTGGACCACCCGGAATGGGCTTGCTACATTGATTTTAATACCATGCGTTATGTAACCAACGGTTGCAATGGCACAGTTGGCATTGGCGAAATTGAAAACAATATTGATGTATTGGCTTATCCAAATCCGGCATTCGACAAGTTGAATATTTCTGTTGTTTCGGATAAAACGTACACCGGCAAAATTGAAATTACCGACATTGCCGGAAGAACAGTTTTTGCGAAACAAACCGTTATCAATTTAGGCGATAATTGGTTTGAAGTAGATTTGAACGATTTTGCAGCAGGCAATTATTTCCTCTCGGTATCGGGCAATGGTGCTGCGAAAAAGAAAATTCAGGTAGTAAAGTAATTGTATTTCAATTCAGTTTAGTTTCCAAAAGGCAGCCATTTTATGGCTGCCTTTTTTATGGCGCGCAATTGCTTATTTGTCTTGGGTTTCGGCTTTTGTAATGTTGAGTGCATTAACTGCATTTAAGGCTGCACTTTGCTCGGCTACTTTTTTGCTGTACCCTTCACCGGCTGCAATAAAGCTGTCGTTTATTAAAACATGAATAACAAAATAACTGCGATTGCTGCGTTTGCTTTGTTGGTGTAGCCTAAACTCCAGTGCTTTACTTTCGCGTTGCGAATATTGATATAGCTTACTTTTATAATCGTATTCGGTAGCTTCAATATCGTCTATATCCAACAATCTCGTAAGTACCCGTTTTTGAATAAATTTTTTGGTTTCATCAAAACCGGCATCTAAATACAAAGCACCAATCAATGCTTCAAATGTGTTGCCGGCCATGTCTTTTCCGGCTTCTCCTATTTGCCTTTTATGAAAATCGAGTTTGGTAAGTAAGCCAAGCCGCTGGCCCAACTCATTCAATTGCCTGCGGTTTACCACTTTGCTGCGCAATGCTGTTATAAAACCTTCGTCTTTGTAAGGATATTTTTTAAAAAGATAATCGCAAACACAAGCATCTAAAATGCTATCGCCCAAAAGCTCTAATCTTTCATTGTTTTTATCGGGTTCCGAAAATTTTGAACGATGGCTAAAAACCTGCTTGTACAAACGCAAGCGCTTAGGCGCAATGCCGGTAATGCCCTTTAAAAAAGCTACAAATTCTTTGTCGTTTGAAAAAAAGCGATTGTAAAGCTGTTCTATCACAAAATTGATAATCTATATTTTGCCGAATGTCTAAAAATGAATTGGAAAAGTAAATCTTTTCTTAAAAATATTATTGAGCAATACATGCAGCAGTGATTTTGTGAGCATATTCTATCTTTGCCCTCCAATTTTATATTTTCTATGTCGTGGCAATCTCCTACGGTAGCGTTTCATACACTTGGCTGCAAGCTAAATTTTGCAGAAACTGCTGCTATTGCCCGCACTTTATCAGACCATGGTTACAGCAAGTTAGAGTTCAGCGAGCCTGCCGATTATTTTGTTATCAATACCTGTTCGGTAACAGAAAATGCAGATAAAGAAACGAAGC
>CAZYXR010000001.1:55386-105677 GCA_964650845.1 uncultured Chitinophagaceae bacterium | reverse complement strand
TGTAAAACGCGCATTGAAAAGCAACCCTAATGCCAAGGTGATTATTATAGGCTGCTATGCGCAGCTTAAACCCGATGCAATTGCTGCAATTTCCGGAGTAAATATGGTGTTGGGCGCTAAAGAAAAATTCAAATTGCACGAGCATATTGCCAAGCTGGAAACTGCCGATAGCGCCATAGTAGAAGCAGGCGAAATTGACGATGTAGCGTTTTTTTCTCCGGCATGGAGCCAAGGCGAAAGAACGCGCACTTTTTTGAAAGTTCAAGACGGTTGCGATTATCACTGTGCTTTTTGTACCATACCATTGGCGCGTGGCGTAAGCCGTAGCAATTCAATAGCCGAAACAATTGCGGCTGCAACAAAAGCAGCCGAATCGGGTGTTAAAGAAATTGTGCTTACAGGTGTAAATATTGGCGACTTTGGCAAGTTGCCCGATGGGAGCGATAGAACCGAAGAAACTTTTTTTGAATTGATAAAGGAATTAGAAAAGCAAGTAGATGTATCGCGCTTTCGCATTTCATCCATCGAGCCTAATTTGCTTACCGAAGATATTATTCGGTTTGTAGCAAAGTCCGAAAAATTTATGCCGCATTTTCATATTCCATTACAAAGCGGCAGCAACCGAATATTGAAATTTATGCGCAGAAAATATTTGCGCGAGTTATATACCGAAAGGGTAGCCTTTATAAAATCTGCCATGCCACATGCTTGCATTGGTGTGGATGTAATTGTGGGTTTTCCGGGCGAAACCGAACAAGATTTTTTAGATACCTATAACTTTTTGAACGAGCTGGATGTGAATTATTTTCATGTGTTTACTTATTCGGAAAGAGCTAATACAAAGGCAATAAACATGAGCGAAATTGTGCCTCTGGAGGAGCGAAAAAGGCGCAATAAAATGTTGCGTATTTTAAGCGAAAAAAAGCGAGTGGCTTTTTACCGTCAGCACGATGGCACCACACGCACCGTGTTGTGGGAAGCCGAAAAAGATGGCGATGAAATGAACGGCTACACAGATAACTACATTAAAGTAAGCGCACCTTATAATGCCGATTTTGCCAATACCATTGCCGATTTTAATATCTCGTTTAGTGGGCATAATGCTTTGGTAGAAGCGCTGTGATTTTTATACTGCTTGTGGTTGAAAACCCTATTTGCTTTAAACTCTGTTAGTTACACTCTGCCTGCTTTTTATTTCTTTAAATTTTCTCAAACAATTTTGCCTGTTGGCTCGTATAGACCTATATTGCAGCAGTGGAAGAAAACGAAAGAATACAAACACTTAAAGAAGAAATTGCCAACGCCATTACACATGGCGCGGGTATGGTGTTTGCGTTAATTGCCATTCCAGCGCTCATTACTTATGCCATAGACAAGGGTTCGCAAGGCACAGTGTGGAGTGTGAGTGTTTTTAGTTTTGGAATGTTGATGGTTTATCTTTCTTCTACTTTGTATCATGCTGTTCAACATCCAAAAGCTAAGTTTCGATTAAGAATATGGGATCACGTAAGCATATTTTTTATGATAGCCGGTAGCTACACTCCTATTCTTTATAAATATGCCGATGAAGCAACTTCAACAAAATTTTTGACAATTCTGTGGGTGGTGGCGGCAATAGGCGTGGTGAAAAAATTGTTTTTTACCGGAAGGTTCGAGGCCTTGTCGGTTGCATTGTATTTAGGCATGGGTTGGATGGCAGTTTTTATTGTAGGGCCGCTGGCTTCTAAAATTCCCACCACAATTTTCGCATTGCTAATTATTGGCGGTCTTAGCTATACTTTTGGCATTATATTTTATTTGTGGAAGCGTCTTGCTTTTCAACACACTATTTGGCATTTGTTTGTACTTGCCGGAACAGTTACACACTACTTTGCTATTTATTTTAGCGTGCCCTTGGTGTTGCAATAGCTATTTTTTGGGGCTATTACTTTTTTGCCCGAAGTTGTTATGTTGTTATGTTGTGATGGAGTATGGTTGTTGTGCTAATATTCATCATGTTTCGAGTTGAAATGATTGAAGATTTTTGTTTACTGTAAGTTATGTCTTTAAGCGCATTAGAATTTTTTCTTCCCGCTTTTTTGCTTGGATTGTTGGGTAGTGTGCATTGCATCGGCATGTGCGGTCCCATTGCTATGGCTTTGCCATTGCATAAGTTTGATGTGCAAGGTAAGCTCTTCAGATTTCTGCTGTATCACATCGGCAAAATTTCTTCATACATACTGTTGGGTATAGTTATTGGCAGCTTTGGAGCCGGCTTTTTGTTTTTAGGTGTGCAGCAGTGGCTTTCGATAGGCGTTGGTGTATTGATGATACTGTTTGTGTTGTTTTCAGGGAATTTTCTTGGCGGCTTTTCGGTAGGGATATTTTACAAGTTCAACGGATGGATAAAATCAGCATTTAGTCGCTTTATTCAACAGCGCACCTTGTCATCGTTTTTATTTATTGGTGCGTTGAATGGCTTGTTGCCTTGCGGCTTGGTTTATGCTGCGCTGGCGGGAGCTTTGGCAACTTTTAGTGTGGCAAACGCTGCAATGTTTATGTTTTTATTTGGTTTGGGTACTGTGCCATTGCTTTCGTTGTTTACATTCTATGCCAACGCTGCGGGCTTTAAAGCTATACGCACTTTTCAAAAAGTAGTTCCTATATTATTGGTGGCAATGGGCGTGTTGTTAATTTTGCGTGGATTGAATTTGGGTATCCCATTCATCAGTCCGCAAATTGCCATTCCTGATAGTGCAGGAGCTACCTGCAATTGACTGAAAAAAGTCTTTTTGTCGGCTGATTCAAATCATATTTTGTTGCATACCTATGCTTGCATTTTTGCATTCGGCAAATTATTTCCCAGAATCTTTGAACGAGAAGAAAATAATATGGAGTTGCATATATCAGGCGAGAAAACAATACGTGAAATTCAAAGTGAGTTTCATGCTATATATCCTTTTTTGAAATTGGAGTTTTTTAGAAGCAGCCATAAAACGGGCAAACCCTCGCCAAAAAGCGATGTGGTTTCTGCGGGCAGTGCCATTGGGGTGCTTATGAATGGTAACAGGGCTGCAAATATTGAAGTGAACGCTTCAAAAACGGTAGCACTGTTAGAACAAGAATTTCACAGTAAATTTGGGTTGAATGTGCAGGTGTTCCGTAAGTCGCAAAGCCTTTGGATAGAAACTTCGCTTACCGACCATTGGACGTTAGGCAGGCAAAATGAAGAGGGCGAAATATTCAGTCGCCCGCACAACACCGAAAAATTAGATTTGAGTGACCGCGATAAATGGGAGTGATGTTGCAGTCGCTTTCTAAGTGGTATTTTCAATGAGTTAAACTCTTATTTTATTTCTTCCAACACTTTAAATTCAGTACGTCTATTTATCATTCTACCTGCTTCAAAATCGCTGCCATCGGGGCTGGTGTTGGGTGCGGCAGGTTGGCTTTCGCCATAAGGTTTGTTGACGATGCGGTTGGCGGCAAGTTTTTTACTCAAAAGATATTTTACAACAGCCGCACCTCTGCGTTCCGATAGTTTTAGGTTGTAATCATCGCTGCCTTTGCTATCGGTGTGCGAGCCTACTTCTACTATATGGTTTGGGTGTTCGGTCATAAACTGCACCACTTTTGCAAGGCTGTCGGGGGCGTTTTTTGTAAGTTGAAATTTATCGTAATCCCAGAACACGGTGGCAAGTTTTACACCAATAAAATTTTCGGGAATCTGCTCTTCAAAATTTAGATTAAACACAAAAGTGTCGCTCTCAGAAATGTTGAGCGTGTTGAATGTTTGTTCCACATCATTTGCACCATCGCGTTTTGCTACAAGGCGGTATTGTTTTTCTTTTTCAAGGTCGAAAAAGTAGTTGCCGTTTGCAGCCTGAATAAAACTTATTTGGTCGTTGCTATTGGCTTCGTACAATGCAATGGTGGCATTGGTTGCAAGTTGTTTTAGCCCTTCGCGACCATAAGTAATTTCACCTTTAGCGGCAGGATACAAAATAGTAGATTCTATCAGCCAAATATCATCGTTGCAAGTGTTGCAGTTGTTGTTGTTGGTAGCGTTGCGATTGCTGCTAACAAAGCCGGTGTTTTTGCGCGGGTTATACACAAAACCGTAATCATCGGCACCACTGTTTATTGGCATACCTGCGTTTTCGGGTTCCAGAAAATCGCCTATTACCAGCCGTTTTGCCCCAAACACATCAAAGCCGCCTAAGCCGCCACGCCCCTTGGTACTAAAAAACAATGTGTTCGTTTCATAGTCGTAAAATGGAGCAATGTCATCTTCTTTAGAGTTGATGCCTGTTCCCAAAGTTTTTGCGCGTTGAAATGTGCCATCGCCATTTCGTATTGCATAAAAAATATCGAAGCCTTTGCCGGGGTTTCTATCGCTGCTAAAATATAATGCCTCTTCGCCTCCTGGTGCTTTGCCTGCACAAGCCCATAGGTTGGTGGCAGTAGGTAAGTTGATACTGGAATTCAATTTTTCGCCTTTTTGCCACGCACTATTTACAAACACAGTTCTGTAAACATCGCAGCGAAGTTTAAGTGGCACATCTTCTTTACAAACAGAGTAAAAAAGTGTGTTGCCATCTTCGGTAAATGATGGAGTTAAAAGATGTGTGCCAGCTTCGTTTGCCAAGGCATTTTCTAAGCCAATATACTTCCATTCTTTGCCGGTTTTGCCGGCTTGGTGTAATTGTGCAGTCGAAGCCAATTTGTAAACCTTGCCTTCTTTTGCAATTTCATTTTCATCCTTTCTGCCAAACAATACAAAGTTGCCATTGCGCAAGGCTGGCGCATGCTCGTTAGCCGTGGTGTTTACTTCACTATCAAGGTGTATTGCTTTGTAAGTTTTTTCTGTAGCTGAGTCGCTTTGTGCAATGCCCAGTTTTGCACCTTCCATTGCTTTGCCTGCCATGCGATAGAGTTCGGTGTATTTGTCGTTGCCCTTGGTTGCATTTCTGAAAGTGCTTAATACATCAATTGCGGAAGCGAACTTTTGTTGTTGTTGCATTGCTATGCCTTGGTAAAATAGGTATTCGGGTTTTTTTGTTTTTTTGTCTTTAGCGGCTAATTCCGAATACAACTTTTCTGTTGCGGCATAATTGCGCACACTTTTTTCTGTTTCTGCCAGCAGCCTCAGCAGTTTTTTGCTGCTCGATTTTTTTTCGTATGCAGCTTCTAAATAGCTTACCGCTTTTGTAGTTGCTCCTTGTTTTACCATCTTTTTTCCAGTGCTTTTGTTTTTGCCATAGCTGAGGTTGGCTGGCGATGCCAGCTGTGCTTTAACATTAAATGTGATTATTAAAAGCAAGATTGGTAGTGTGTAAACTATACTCGAAAAACCTTTTTTCATGGTAAAAATTTTGTATGCAACAAATTGCGGGCAACTAAGGTATTACATTGTATAGGCAAGTGCCGGGCAAGATATGCAACTGCAATTGTTTATAATTTGTCTATGGTTGAATTGAGCAGAAAATGTATGTTCGAAACACAAAGCGGCAGCGTTCTTTTTTAACTTATTGTTCACATTTCAAACCTTAAATTTGTAAGCATGTACGAGCACGAGTTCTTTGACCCATCGTTTGGCGAAATGATGGAATTGATACAAAAGTATGAGGAAGCAACGCAACAAAATTCTGCTCCTTATTTTGACGAAGAGAGTTATGAAAAAATCATCTACTTCTATCAAGATAATCGCGAGTTTAAAAAAGCAAGACAAGTAATTGATAAAGCATTGGAGCAATTCCCGTTTAGCGGAGAATTTTTGCTGAAAAAAGCCGAGTTACTTGCCGAGCAAAATTTTTTAGAAGAGGCATTGGCAGTATTAGATCAGGCCGAACAGTTCAATCCATTAGATGTTTCTATTGCAATGACTCGTGCCGATATTTTACTGTTTAAAGGCGAACACGATGCGGCACTTGCCGAGATTGAGCGTGGTTTTTCGATGGCAGAAAATGACGAAGACAGATGTGAACTCCATTTGGAAAAAGCAGATGTGTTTGAAGACCGAGAAATGTATGTAGAGGTAATAGAGAATCTTCAAGCAGCATTAGGTTTTGAACCCGAAAACGAAGAAGCGTTAAACCGCCTTTGGTTTGCTACAGAAATTACCGAAAAGTACGATGAAAGCATCAGGTTTCATAAAGAACTGATTGATCGTGTGCCTTACAATCATTTTGCATGGTTTAATCTTGGTCATGCTTACGCTGGCAAGCAAATGTGGGACGAAGCGCAAGATGCATTTGAATATGTGGTAGCTGTGCGCGAAGATTTTGAAGCCGGATACATTTGTATTGGCGATGTGAAATACATGAAAGAAGAGTACGATTCGGCATTGAACTTTTATCACGAAGCCATAAAAATGTGCAAGCCGCACAAAGAGTTGTATTTGAAAGTGGGTGAGTGCTACGAAAAATTGGGCGACATGCCAAAGGCGCGGAATTTTATACGCAAGGCAATTGCAGCCGATCCACATTATGATGAAGCCTTTTTTGTATTGGGCGAAACATACAAAAGAGATGAAAATTGGTCGCAGGCAATTACTGCCTACGAGCGCGCATCAAAATTGAACAAAGACAACACCGATTATCTTTTGGCATTGGCCGATGCCTACGTGAATGTTGAAGAAATTCACAAGGCAATTGATTTGTTTGAGCAAATATTAGAGGTGGATCCCAAACAAAAAGGCAACTGGGTAAATCTTGCTGCTGCATATTTTGAAATAGACAAACAGCGCGATGCAATTCAGCTAATGAATGCTGCCGAAGCAAAGTTTGAAGGAGAAGCAGATTTGCTGTATGTAAAGGCTGTGTTTTATTATCAAGCCGGCAACAAGCACGAGGCAATTCTCACGCTCGAAAAAGCATTGATGATAGATTTTGATGCGCACAATGTGATTTTTGAACTGGATGATAACATACTAAGCGATGAGGCTATTTTGCAGGTGATTGAGCAATATAGAAGTTGATGGTTGCAGTAATTGTAAAAATGACGCAACTCTGTACTTGACCGGTTACAACCAGTTATTCAAAATTACTTGATTAGCAATTTCGCGAATAGAAATCATGAAAAAAACTGAATACGAAACGGGTAAATGCTACCAGTTTCTATGCTCCTTTACCCAGGATTTTATGTAATCGGCAATTTCTGAAGTAGAAGTGCCGGGCGCGAATAAATTTCCGCAGCCCATGGCACTCAATTCTTTTGCATCCGAAGCGGGAATAATGCCACCACCGGTAAGCAGTACATCATCTAAACCCTTTTCTTTCATCAGGGTTAAAATTTTTGGAAAAACAGTATTGTGTGCACCCGATAAAATGCTGATGCCGATTGCATCCACATCTTCTTGCAGGGCAGTATTAACCACCATTTCGGGGGTTTGGCGCAAGCCTGTGTAAATCACTTCCATACCGGCATCTTTTAAGGATGTGGCAATCACCTTTGCTCCACGGTCGTGCCCGTCTAAACCTACTTTTGCTACTAAAACTCTAATTGGTCTTTGCATGACTTAGTAATCGTCATCAAAGTCGTCCGATAAATCATCGAATCCGCCACCACCACCGCTGAAATTGTCAAACTCATCATCGTCATCATATTTCTTTTTGCGGCCACCACCTCGGCTGCTGCTGCGTTGTTCAATCATATCGTCAAACTCTTCCATTCCTTCCATGGTTTTCAATTCATCAACTGATGGCTCTGCATCTGTTTCCTCATCTTCCGATTCAAATTCGTTTGTAACCTCCTCGGCTTCATCTTCTAAATCTTCATCAAGGTTTAAGTCGAGTTCTTCTTCTTCTTGGCGTTTTTTACGTGGCATGATAAATGTGTTTGATTGGTTCTGTAATAATTAGGCACAAAGGAAATACTCTCTATCAAAAAATCAAAAGCGTAAACGAAAATTTATTTCGGATGTTTCAACTATTAGGAAACTCAATTTTTGTTGAACGATATTTTCTTAACCACAAAGCCGCTTCAATGTTTATTTTCGCCCATTGTTTTTGCAAAAATGGTTGCTTAATCAATATCAATTTTCGCTATACAATCCATGAGAGATTTTTGAGGCAAAGAAAAATTTGTCTTCATTTTTTGAGTATATTGTTAGGTAAAATAGAAATTCAAGAAACTAAAAGCAATCAAGAAGTTTGATAAGTATTATGAAAAGAAAAAATTCCGAATCGGCTCTTTATCCAGAATTTGAACAACTGAATATGCCTGCCATAGAAAAAGAAATTTTGCAGTGGTGGAAAGAAAATAGAGTTTTTGAGCGCAGCGTAAACGAACGTCCCGAGTCGAATCGCTTTGTGTTTTACGAAGGGCCGCCAAGCGCCAATGGCAAGCCGGGTATTCATCATGTAATGAGCCGCACCATAAAAGATTTGTTTTGCAGGTTTAAAACATTGCAAGGATACCGTGTTGAACGCAAAGCCGGATGGGATACACACGGCTTGCCGGTAGAGTTGAACGTGGAAAAAACATTAGGCATTACCAAAGCTGATATTGGTACAAAAATCACCGTTGCAGAATACAATAAACTATGTCGCGAAGATGTAATGCGTTACACCGATGTATGGAACGACCTTACCGAAAAAATGGGCTATTGGGTTGATTTGGATAATCCGTACATCACTTACGAAAATAACTACATAGAAACCCTGTGGGCGATTTTAAAAATGCTGTTCGATAAAGGTTTGTTGTATGAAGGCTACACCATTCAACCTTATTCGCCAGCCGCAGGCACAGGTTTAAGTTCACACGAATTGAACCAGCCCGGGTGTTATAGAAATGTAAAAGACGTGAGTGCTATTGCGCAATTCAAAAGCCAAGATGCTCGATTTAAAAGTCAAGGCATAGACTCGGTTTATTTTTTGGCATGGACCACAACGCCTTGGACATTGCCTTCTAACACTGCGCTTGCAGTGGGCAAAGAGATTGAATATGTATTGGTAAAAACATTCAACCAGTTCACTCATCAACTTGTTCATGTAATACTCGCAAAGGACTTGTTTGGAAAATATTTTGCAGCCGAGAATGCCGAACTGAGTTTTGATGCATACAAAAAGGGTGACAAGAAAATTCCTTTTGCAGTGTTACAAAGTTTTAAAGGCAGTGAGCTTGAAGGCATCCGCTACGAACAACTGCTGCCCTACGCACAACCAAGCGATGGCGATGCTTTTCGTGTGGTGTTGGGAGATTTTGTAACTACAACCGATGGCACAGGGATAGTTCATATTGCGCCAAGTTTCGGTGCCGATGACTTTAAAGTAGCCAAGCAAAATGGAATCGGTTCATTGACATTGGTAGATAGAAGCGGCAAGTTCGTAGATGCTGTAAACGACCCTGTTTTTCCATTAGATGGTCGTTATGTAAAAGAAGCCTACTACACCGATGCTGAAAAAGAGCAGGAATTTCATTTACAAAAAGAGATACTGCGGGTAAACAATGTAATTGCAGATTTAAAAAGTTTTATGACAGCCGATGATTTAATTGTGCTGAAACTAAAACTGGAAAACAAACTTTTTAAAACCGAAAAATACGAGCACAACTATCCGCATTGCTGGCGCACCGATAAGCCAGTAATTTATTATCCACTCGATAGTTGGTTTATTCGCACCACTGCTATTAAAGATAAGTTGGTAGCACTCAATAAAACCATCAACTGGAAGCCAGTGCACACAGGCGAGGGGCGCTTTGGGCAGTGGTTAGAAAATTTGGTAGATTGGAATTTGAGTAGAAGCAGATACTGGGGAACGCCATTGCCAATTTGGACAACCGATGACAGAAGTGAGATAAAGTGTATTGGTTCATTAGAACAATTGCTTGTTGAAATTCAAAAGGCTATTGACAGAAATGTTGATGGCATTAGTAATGAATTGAAAGTCAAGATTAGCGTTCAGCAAGGTGTTCATTCGTTGCGCAAGGCATTCTTTGAGAATGTGGATGTTGAGAATGCTATGCACAGAACTGAGTTAGGACAGGTGAGTTTTAAATTGGGCGAAACTGGAGATGCGACAAAAAATTTCAAAGGTGGTTGGGGGTTAAATCACATTGTTGCAAAACGTAATGATGAAAACCTGAATGGTTTTGATGTTGTATTGAAATTACTTGAAGTAATTGCAGTAGGGCAAATTGAAAAAGAAGTAACATCAAAACAAACGATACACATTTCTCATGATGGGTATGAAGCTGTGCTTTCAAAAGATTTTAATGGAGGTAAAGAAGTTTGGTTATTAACCGGATGGGAAAAATACAAGCCCGGTGTTGTGGAGGAGTTTTGTCCAACCTACCACACTACGCACCGCAGCCCTGCGTTTAGTCGGGAAGCGATGGTTGCGGGCTTGTCTGATACAAAAGTAGCTAAAATTCTGCCAAATTACCAACTCGATTTACATAAACCTTTTGTAGATGAAATTGTGTTGGTATCTGAGTTGGGCAAACCCATGCACCGTGTGCCCGATTTAATTGATGTATGGTTCGATTCGGGCGCTATGCCTTATGCGCAGTATCATTGGCCTTTCGAAAATCAAGATAAAGTAGGCACACTCGATGCCAATGGTAATTTGGTGCCTGGACCGTTTTTTCCTGCCGGTTTTATTGCCGAAGGTGTGGATCAAACACGCGGTTGGTTTTTCACACTTCATGTATTGGCCACGGCCTTAACAGATGGAAAGTTTCCTGCTTACAAAACAGTTGTTTCAAACGGTTTGTTGCTCGATAAGAACGGCAACAAAATGAGCAAGCGCTTGGGTAATGTTATAGATCCATTTGAAACACTCGAAAAGTATTCGGCCGATGCCACACGCTGGTATATGATGCGCAATAGCGATCCGTGGGACAACATGAAATTTGACATTGGTGGCTTGCAAGAAGTACAGCGTTCGCATTTCGGAACTTTATACAACACCTATGGTTTTTTTGCGCTATATGCCAATATTGACAAGAGTAATCTTGTGGCAGTTGAAAAGCGCCCCGAACTTGACCGTTGGATTCTTTCAAAACTACAATCGTTGATTAAAGAAGTAACTGCACAATACGAAGACTACGAACCAACAAAAGCAGCACGAGCCACAGAGCAGTTTGTGGACGAAGATTTGAGCAACTGGTATGTGCGCCTTAACCGCAGGCGTTTTTGGAAAGGCGAAATGAGCGAAGACAAAAAAGCCGCATACGAAACTTTGTTCGATTGCTTGAATGTAGTGGCGCAGCTAATGGCTCCGGTGGCTCCGTTTTTTAGCGATTGGCTGTTTGCGAATTTGAATGGTAAAAACGAGTCTATTCATCTTTCGCATTTGATAAAGGCCAACGAAAGTTTGATTGATAAAGATTTGGAGCAGCGCATGGAGCTTGCGCAAAAGTCATGCTCGCTCATTTTATCGTTGCGCAAAAAAGAAAAAATTAAAGTGCGTCAGCCGCTTTCAAAAATTTTGATTCCTGTGTTGAGCGAGGCGCAGCAAATGCAATTTGAAAAAGTTGAAAGTTATATTTTGAACGAAGTGAACGTGAAAAGTATTGAATACATCAGCGATGCTTCGGGTGTGGTGAAAAAGAAGATAAAACCTAATTTCAAAGAGTTGGGTAAGCGCGCAGGGCAAAAAATTAAAGCAGTGCAGAGTGCAGTGGCAGCCTTTGGGCAAGCCGAAATTTCGAGCATTGAAAAAGAACACAAATACGTGTTGAATTTAGATGGAGAAAATTTTGAGTTGCTGCTTGGCGATGTGGAAATTCAAACTGAAGATATACCTGGCTGGTTGGTAGTAAGCGATGCGGGTTTAACTGTTGCTTTAGACGTAACCATCACCGATGATTTGCGCAAAGAAGGCAATGCTCGTGAGTTCATCAACAAGGTGCAGAATTTGCGTAAAGACAAAGATTTTCAGGTGCTCGACCGCATTCGGGTTTCGGTAGTAAAAAATGCCACTTTTGAAGAAGCGTTGGTGCAGTTCAAAGAATATATTGGCAGTGAAATTTTAGCAAAAGATATTGCTGTGGTAGAAACATTGGATGTGGCCGATGAAATAGAAATGAATGAAGAATTGTTGAAAGTGAAAGTAGAGGTGGTTTCATAATGCCTCTATTAAGCATACTTTTACAGTAATGACCGGAGAGAGAATAATTTTGGGTATAGACCCCGGCACCATTGTAATGGGCTACGGTATAGTAGAAATTCGCCAGCAAAAAATTAAGTTGTTGAGCATGGGAGTGGTGCAACTTTCTAAGTACAGCGATGCGCTTCATAAGCTGCAAATTATTGGCGAAAAAGTTAGCGGTATTATCAATCAATATCACCCCGATGATTGCGCTATTGAAGCTCCTTTTTTTGGCAAAAATGTTCAATCTATGTTGAAGTTGGGGCGGGCGCAAGGTGTGGCTATTGCATCGGCACTATCGTTAGGATTAACGGTTACAGAGTATTCGCCCAAAAAGATAAAACAGAGTATTACAGGTAATGGCAATGCTTCGAAAGAGCAGGTGGCTGCTATGCTGCAGCAGCATTGCAAGTTTGAATTGCAACCGAAGTTTTTAGATGCCACCGATGGGCTTGCTGCTGCGGTGTGCCATCACTTTCAAACAAGCAATCAAATATCTTCGGGCGGTAAAAAATTTTCAGGTTGGAAGGGTTTTGTCGAAGCCAATAAGGATAGGGTGAAATAAAATGGCTGCCAAAAAATTTGGCAGCCATTCAAAAGCATTTTATTAAAGATTACACCAAATCCCCTACCATATCTTTGGGTTGTACCCAAGCGTCAAATTCTTCGGAGGTTACATAGCCCAAGTTGATGGCAGTTTCTTTTAATGTTTTGCCGGTTTTGTGTGCAGTTTGTGCAATTTCGGCAGCTTTGTAGTAACCAATTTTTGTGTTTAACGAAGTAACCAACATCAAAGAATTGTTGAGATTGTTGGTAATGTTTGCTTCAATTGGTTCAATGCCTACGGCACATTTTTCGTCAAACGAAATGCAGCCATCACCAATAAGCCGTGCGCTATGCAAGAAGTTGTAAATCATTACGGGTTTAAACACATTCAACTCAAAGTGGCCGTTTGCTCCGCCAATATTTATGGCTACATCGTTGCCCAATACTTGCGCGGCAATCATGGTTAATGCTTCGCATTGTGTAGGGTTTACTTTGCCTGGCATAATAGACGAACCGGGTTCGTTATCGGGAATGAAAATTTCGCCAATGCCGCAGCGCGGTCCCGAAGAAAGCATACGAATGTCGTTTGCAATTTTCATCAGGCTCACAGCAACAGTTTTTAAGGCGCCATGTGCTTCTACAATAGCATCATGCGCAGCCAGCGCTTCAAATTTATTTTCGGCAGTTACAAACGGCAGGCTTGTAAGCGTGGCAATATGTTTTGCAACATTTACCGAATAGCCTTTGGGCGTGTTGATGCCTGTGCCCACGGCAGTGCCGCCTAAGGCCAATTCGGCAAGATGCGGCAGCGTGTTTTCAATAGCTTTTATGCCATGGTTAAGTTGGCTTACATAGCCCGAAATTTCTTGCCCCAAAGTAAGTGGTGTGGCATCCATAAAGTGGGTTCTGCCAATTTTTACAACGTGCATAAAAGCTTTGCTTTTTGCAGCAAGTGTATCGCGCAGTTTTTTGATGCCGGGCAAGGTAACTTCAATCAAAATTTTGTAGGCTGCAATGTGCATTGCCGTAGGGAATGTATCGTTACTGCTTTGCGATTTATTTACATCGTCATTTGGGTGAACCGACTTTTTTTCGTCAGTTAAATTGCCACCCGATACAACGTGTGCGCGATATGCCACTACTTCATTTACATTCATATTGCTTTGTGTGCCGCTGCCCGTTTGCCACACCACCAGCGGAAACTGATCGTTCAGTTTACCTGCTAAAATTTCATCGCACACTTGGCCGATGAGTTTATATTTTTCTTCTGCCAACACGCCTGCTTCGAAATTGGTGATTGCAGCAGCTTTTTTTAAGTAGGCAAAAGCAGCGATAATTTCTTTCGGCATTTTATTGATGTCTTGCGCAATTTTGAAATTTTCAATACTGCGTTGTGTTTGTGCACCCCAGTAAACATTGGCTGGCACTTTCACCTCGCCCATTGTGTCTTTTTCTATTCTGTATTCCATGTTTATATTGTTTTAAAAGCGGGGCGAAAATATATTATTCAAGCACAAGCAGTTTCGATTTTTAACTGAATAAAGTCATTGGGTTGAAAATATTTCGCTTTGAGGTATTTTGCCATCCTCAATTAAGCGTAGTATCATTGCCCGATGAAGTTTTCAAATATTGTATCATGCTGAAATTTCTACGGTTTTTTAGTAACAGGTTGTTAAGCGGATTGTTGGTAATGATTGGCGTTATCATTATCATTTTTTTGCTTTTCAATGTGCTGCCTGTAAACAGCGCTCGTATGACGTTGGGTCAGCGGGCTGATGCGGCTTCGGTGAAAGCAATAGAGCGTGAGTTTCGTCTCAATCTTGCGTGGCACGAAAGGCTGCTGTTGTATTTTAACGACCTTTCGCCAATATCGGTACACAATCTTGCTGATGATAGTTCGCCAACTTTTATCGAACAAAAAGATGCGCCCTATGTTGAATTGTTTGCAGTAGGTGAGCACAGTGTAGTAGCCAAAAAGCCATATTTGGGCAAGAGTTTTCAAACCCGCAGAAAGGTAAGCGATGTGCTGGGCGATAAAATTATGCCCACTGCAATTCTTGCGCTTTCGGCAATGTTGTTTGCTTCAGTTCTTGGTATTGTTTTTGGTGTGTTTGCAGCCATCAAGCAGTATTCATTTTGGGATAACCTGATACTTGTTTTTTCAACCTTCGGTATTTCGCAACCGGCATATTTTTCGGGTATTATTTTGGCCATGATTTTTGGTTATTACCTAAGCGATTTTACGGGTTTGAATGTGCGCGGCTCGCTTACCGATGTAGATATTTTGGGCGATACTATTTATGTATGGAAAAATCTTTGGTTGCCAATGATTGCATTGGGCATTCGCCCCATTTCAATTATTACACAGCTTACGCGCAGTAGTATGTTGGATGTGATGCATCAGGATTTTGTACGTACCGCAAAAGCTAAAGGATTAAGCAATAATGTGGTGATTTTTAAACACGCGCTGCGCAATGCCATGAACCCAGTGATAACATCTATTAGTGGTTGGTTGGCAGGCTTGCTTACAGGTGCTTTTTTCATCGAAAAAGTTTTCGATTATAAAGGACTTGGTTTGCAAACAATTGAGTCGCTTTTGGTTT
This sequence comes from uncultured Chitinophagaceae bacterium, assembly GCA_964650845.1. Taxonomy (GTDB): domain Bacteria; phylum Bacteroidota; class Bacteroidia; order Chitinophagales; family LD1; genus UBA7692. Next base: position 90,454 of record CAZYXR010000001.1, on the reverse strand, counting down.
TCGATTTTCCGGTGGTGATGGGTTCTGTGTTGTTTGTTGCATTTGTGTTTATAGTGATGAACACATTTACAGATTTACTCTATGCTGTTTTAGATCCAAGAGTTACCGTTAAAGCATAAATATGAAGCGTATAGTTTTAGGTGTAGCCGGTGGGGTAGGTATTAGCGTTTTGCTGATTAGTTTTATAGAAGGCCTTGTACATAAATTGCCCATGCAAAGCGCACTGCTTGGTGTGCTTGTAGCTTACGTGGTTAGTTCGTTTTGTGGAGGCGCAGTGGCAACTTTAATTGATAAGTCGGGAAAGTATTTACCCGCGTTTATTGTTGCCGGTTTGTTGATGCTTGCGGGCATTGCAAATTTTATTGCATTGCCACATCCTGTTTGGTTTATGGTGGTTTCATCATTATGCTACCCGTTGTTTTGTGTAGCAGGGGCTTGGGTGGCAATGAGGTTTTTAAAAAGTAAGCAATAGGTGTGGTGAATAATCTTTCTCATCGCGACTCAAAGTACATTTGGCATCCATACACACAGATGCAAACTGCAGGCTTGCCCATTGGTATTGTGAAAGGCGAGGGTAGCTATTTAATTGATGAAAACGGTAAGCGTTATATTGATGCTGTTTCGAGCTGGTGGGTGAATATTCATGGTCATGCACATCCGCATATTGGCAATGCTATTGCCGCACAGGCAAAGGCGTTGGAGCAAGTAATTTTTGCGGGATTTACACACGAGCCAGCAGTGAAATTTGCCGAAATGTTTATGCCGTTGTTGCCGCAGAATCAACAAAAGATTTTTTGTAGCGACAATGGTTCTACTGCAGTAGAAGCGGCAATAAAAATGGCATTGCAGTACTTTTTCAATCACTACAAACCGCGCACAAAAGTTATTGCTTTTCGCGATGCTTATCATGGCGATACCTTTGGTAGTATGAGCGTGAGTGCGCGGGGAGTTTTTACGCGGCCATTCAATAAACTTTTGTTTGATGTATTGTTTGTTGATACGCCAACTTCAGCCAATAGTGCAGTAGTAATTGAGCAGTTTAAAGATTGTATAAAAACACACAAGCAAGAAATTGCAGCTTTCATTTTTGAACCTTTGATTCTTGGCAGTGCGGGGATGTTACTGTACGATGCAGATGTGCTAAATAAGCTAATGGTATTGGCAAAAGCGGAAAACATTTTTTGTATTGCCGATGAAGTGATGACGGGGTTTGGCAGAACAGGAAAAATGTTTGCCAGCGAATATCTTACTGTGCAGCCCGACATGATGTGTTTTTCAAAAGGAATTACCGGTGGCTTTATGGCAATGGGGGCTACCACTTGCACCAACGAAGTTTACCAAGCCTTTTTAAGTAGCGAAAAGGCGAAAATGTTTTTTCACGGCCACAGCTATACTGGAAACGCATTAGCATGTGCCGCGGCATGTGCTTCGCTTGAGGTGTGGGAGCAGGAAAACACTATGCAGCGAGTAAAAAGCATTGAAACATTGCAAAATAATTTTGCGCACGAACTAAAGCAAAAAAGCAACATAGAAAATGTGCGTACGCTTGGTACTATCTTAGCTTTTGAAGTAAAAACAAACGAGCAAAAAGGCTACACCAATAGCATTCGCGATGAGTTGTACAACTACTTTATCGAGAGGGGAATTTTGTTGCGCCCGCTGGGTAATACTTTGTATGTGATGCCGCCATATTGCATTTCGGAAACGGATTTGAAAGCTGTGTTTACAACTATCAAAGCCTTATAAGTTTTGCAAATAGATAAAGTTTGTGTTTCTGAAACTATACGTACCAAAATCTACCGTCTAAAATCTCTTAGTTCACATTTCATCAATATTTTCTTCTTTCATTTTTTATTATATTAAAATGACTCACGGCATTGCCACTATTTCTGTTATTCCATTGCGCAAAGAACCTTCGCATCGCAGCGAACAGGTTAGCCAGTTGCTGTTTGGCGAAACTTATGAGGTGATTGAAAAAAGAGGTAATAAATGGATGCAAATTCGCTGCAATTACGATGGCTATGAAGGGTGGATGGACGAAGCATCCTATCATGCAATAAATGAAAAGGAGTACGCGCAGCTTACTGCATTGCCCGCAGCGGTAACGTTGGATGTGGTGTGTACTGCAACTAGCGATAAACAAGGTATTCCAATACTTTGCGGTAGCAACTTGCCTTTTTTTGATGGCATTAATTTTAGGCTGCATAAAGAAAAATTTATCTACAACGGTCAAGCCATTCAAGATGGGCAGCAGAGTAATTCGCATCTCGAAAAAATAGCTTTTCGTTTTTTGAATGCTCCATATTTGTGGGGCGGTCGCTCGCCTTTTGGTATAGATTGTTCGGGCTTTACACAGGTTGTTTTTAAATCGCTTTTTATTCCATTGTTGCGCGATGCTTATCAGCAAGCCGAGCAAGGTTTGGTTGTGAATTTTGTGGAAGAATCGCAGCCCGGAGATTTAGCTTTTTTTGTAAACGATGAAGATAGAATCACGCACGTAGGTATTGTGTTGAAAGATCAGCAGATAATTCACGCCAGCGGCAAAGTGCGAATTGATAGATTAGACCATTTCGGAATTTTTAATACTGAAAGCAAGAAGTATTCGCACCGATTAAAAATTATTAAACGCATACTTTAGTGCAATTGTTCATTATCATCATACCGCATTGATACGTTTTGCTCATATTGTAAATCCTGTTGCTGTGCCCGAATCGCACGAGTTGTTTCGTGCCCAGCCCATTACTTTTGAAAGTATGCGGCAAGCAAAAGAGTTTGCCGATGGCAAGGTGGATGTGGAATTATTGAGTGTTCAATATGCAGAAGACAGAAAAGCTGTGCCCGATTTTTTTAGGGTTTTGCCCGATCTGCATCAATCTATCCGTGATGTTGCAAATTTGCCGAATGCAAAAAAGTTTCCGCTCATTGCCGATCTAATTAAAGCACTTTACGAAAACACTGATGCCGAATATTTAATTTACACCAACACCGACATTATTCTTGTGCCTCATTTTTATACTGCTATTGCGCAGCTGATACAAGGTGGAAAGTATGATGCCATAAGTGTAACCAGAAGGCGTATTCCGTTTGAGTGGAAAAATGCCAATGAATTGCCGCTGATTCAAGCGCAGATGGGGCAGTTGCATCCTGGATACGATTGTTTTGTGTTTCATCGCAGCCTGTATTTAAAGTTTCTGTTCAGCAATGTTTGCATTGGCACAGGCTACACCAGCGTTGCGTTTATTCATAACCTGATTGCTTTTGCTGAGCGGCCGCATGTAACAGATGAACTTCATCTTACTCTGCATCTTGGCTTAGAAGTAATGCCGCCATTAGATAAAAGTATCTACCGCTTTACGCGAAACGATTACGAACAAAATATTTACCCTAAGCTAAAGCCTTTCTTGCAAGTTGAGAAGTTTCCATACAGCTCATTGCCTTTGCATAAAAGAATGTTGAAGTGGATGTTGAACCCCAATTTTTCTACTAAAATTCTGCTTGAATTGGAAGGTAAAAGTTTTAAACGGAAAATGAAGGGGCTGATAGATGAAGTGAGATTTTCATTGTTAGGAAATCGTTAGATCCAGCATTTCTATAACGGTTTCGCCAATTTCTACAAACTGCCTTTTTAGGTTTTTATCTATCTCCGAATTATCAAATTCAATAATGGTTTTATTGCTGTTTGTTTTAGCCGCCAGCCTGCGTAGTTTATCGGCTGTCATAAAGTAATCTATACGTTCCAGTTCATATTCAAAGCCTAAGCCCAGTTCTATTTTGCGCGTTTTGATAAACCCTAAAGAGGTGTTGTAGCGATGAGCAATTTTATTGTTGCCACGCACTTTGGCATACACCTTTTTTATGCCCGCCAAAAGGAAAAAAACATCTAACATGGCAAGCGATGCGCGCACCGGAATGTCCGTTCCCCAAAATTCATCTTCGTAAATAAATAAGCCGCTAAAAGCCTCGTGTTTATCCCAATCTATTGCCGACATGTTGATGAGCCCAACCTGCTTACCGTGATAATGGATAATGAAAAAAAAGTTTGAAATGTCATTGATGCTTTCAAACCACTCTTGTTGCATGGCTGTGGTTATTTCGCCATGATGAAACATGTATTTTGAAATTTTTTTATCGTTGCGCCACTGCCGAACCATTTCTAAATGTTCGGCTTTTATTCGTTCGAGCGTAATGCCATAGCGATGTACTTTCATGCAAGGTTACAATACTTCTTTAATGAAAAAAACAGGGCGTTTGTGCTGCACATGGAACAATCTGTTTAGGTACTCGCCAATGATGCCAAGGCAAAACAGAATTAAACCGGTACTCATAAAAATGGAAGTAATCAATGCCGTGAATCCAAGCTCGGCTCCAACATTTTCTTTTTGATAAATGAAGTAGATAACCAAGCTCAGGCAAACTAAAAATGTCAATATACCAAAGTATGTCATGATGCGAAGCGGCAAAGTGGTGTATGCAAAAACTATTCGCAATGTCCATAAAATTAGTTTGCCCAATGTGTAGCCCGACTTGCCTTCTTTTCTTTTGTTGTGTGTTACCTCAACAAACTGCGTGTTCGATGTAAACCAAGCCAACAATTCATCTAAAAAAATGTAGCGATGGTTGAAGTTTTTTATCTGCTGAATAATGTTTGTACTAATTAAGCGAAACGAAGAGCCTCGCCCGGGTGTGCTGGCAAAACTGCTGAACATGTAAGCAACTACACGGCTGCCAAAGTTTCGGAATGTAGAATGCTCTTTGATGAATTGCATGCCATAAACCAAGTCGGCTTGGGTAAGTTCTTGATGTTTGATAAGCAGTAAAATATCGTTTGGCGAAAACTGTAAATCGTCATCAATAGTAACTACAAATTTTCCGGTGGCATATTGAAAACCGCAAAGTAAAGCATGATGTTGCCCGGTGTTTTTGGCGAGGTTTATTGCTGTTACTTTTGCCGATGAAGTAGCTTTAATTTCTTTTACAACATTCCAAGTATCATCGGGGCTGGCATCGTTTACTAAAATCAATTCGTACGATAAATTATTGCCAGAAAACACTACATGAATTTCATCGCACAACTGCTTTAGCGTAGCTGTGCTTTTATAAACCGGAACAACAATTGAATAGTCAATATTACTCATTCAACTTCTATCAAATCTGGGATACAAATATTTTGTGTTTTTAAGTAAACGCTTCCCCACGACAAGCCTACGCCAAAACCGCAAAGCAATATATGATTTTTGTTTTCGCTCAGTTCTTTTTGTGCATTGGCAACCATGGTTAGTGGTATGGTAGCCGAACTTGTGTTGCCGTAATTGTACAGCGAATACGGTACTTTTTCGGCAGCTACATGTAGTTTTTTTCGTATGCTCTCCAACATCAATTTGTTGGCTTGATGAAAGAAAACAAAATCCGTTTCGGCTAAATTGAACTTGTATTTTTCGTAAAGAGAATGAATGTTAGGAACCACTTCGCGCAGGGCAAAATTAAATATGCGAATGCCGTCTAACTTCATTTGCATACTGTTTCTTACAATGCCAGGCTCTATTTCTTTGCTAACAAACGAGTGCTCGTTGGCTGGGTTGCGGAGGCCTCCATCTTTAATAATAATATCATCATATTCTGCCCCATCTGTTTGTAGATTGAAATAAAAATTGCTCCCTTTTTTGTGCGCTACAATTGTTGCCGAGCCGGCATCAGAAAACAAAGGCACTACACTTTTATCTTGTTGCGAAATTACTTTTGTAGAAACATCGCCAACTAATAACAGCACTTTGTCGCCTTCTATGCGCGAGGCAAACCCAGCTGCAAGCGATAGGCCATATACATAACCTGAACAACCCAGGTTTACATCGAATGCAATACACGATTTTGGCAAGCCCAATTTGTGTTGCAAAACCGAGGCGGAGTTTGGAATCAAAAAATCAGGGGTTTGTGTTACCAATATCAAGCCCGAAATTTCTGATGGCGAAGTGTTGGTGTCTTTTAAAAGTTTTTGCGCTGCTTCAAAACACAAATCAACGGTAGTAATATTTTGCGTGGCAACCCTGCGATACCTAATACCAACTGTTTTTACAAAAAGTTCGCGTTCTTTTTCCGTTAGCAAGTCAAGCGAAAGATTGTCTGCCGTTTGTTTTGGCACACTGGCAGCAATGCCCTCAATAGATACATTCTCTATAGAAAACAACGCCATTTATTTTTCTTCTACAATTTTAAAAAGTGCTTCAATAGTTTTTGCAGCGTGAATATCTTCGGCTGTCAGGGTCTTGTTATATTCACTATCAACCATAGCAATTACAATCAGTGCCATCATAGAACCCCACTCGTCCAATTTCTTAAACTCGGTTTGTGCATGAATAGCGCTCGCATCTTCGCTCATTAAACAATCGGCAAATTGTTTTACAAAAACGTTCAGTTCCATTGGCGAAAAATACATTTTAGAAACGAATTATACGGTGTGGGGAAAAAGAAATTGCATTCTGCTTGCTTCCACGCAGCAATTAAAATACGTTTGTGCGTTACGAAAGTATTATTTGAATGCAACGTGAAATTATCCTTTGGCTGTTTTTTTCAGCAACTACGTTAATTGCTTTTTCCCAAAACACATCTATTAACGGTATCGTGCGCGATGGTCAATCGCGCGAAGCCTTGGTGGGTGTGTCGGTATTTACTTCGCCTACCAATGCTACTTCAACCGATGCAAACGGAGCCTATCAGCTATCGATGCCCGCTGGCGAAAATGTTGTAATGTTTTCTTACATAGGTTACGAAACCGATACGGTGAAAGTGAATGTTGAAGCAGGAAAACAAAAATCGCTCAATAGGAATTTGTTTTCGGGTGATAGAGAGTTGAGCACAGTGGTGGTTTCAACCAGTAGGTTTGGGAAAAAAATTCAGAAGGAATCGGTTTCGATGGAAGTGTTGAAGCCGCGCTTTATTGAAACCAATAACATTACCAATGCATTGCAAGCCGTGAACCGCACACCCGGCATTACCGTTATGGATGGCTCAGTTTCTATTCGCGGTGGAAGCGGTTATGCTTATGGCAGTGGCAGCCGTGTTATTTTAGTAATAGATGAATTGCCTTTGCTAACGCCCGACCGTGGCGAAATTCGTTGGGAACTTGCGCCCATGGAAAACATGAGCCAAATGGAAATCATTAAAGGTTCTTCGACTGTGCAGTACGGTGCCGGTGCGCTTAATGGTGTAATTCATTTACGCACAGCTTACCCCAGCGACACACCCGAAACTCGCATTCAGCTTTACAACGAATGGTTTGATGTTTCAAATAATGTGCTGAAAAAAGACTGGCAGAACAAACCCGAATTTGCTTGGTGGAAAGCAGATAAAAGCAAATCGTATTTCGATAAGCCACATGCTACCGGAGTTTCGTTTTTGCACATGCGAAAGTTTAAAGACGTTGATTTTGTAATTAGTGGAAACCTACACAACCAACAGTCACATTTGAATGAGGAGTACGATAACCGCGTTCGTTTTACTTCTAAAATAAAATACACACCCAAAAAGCTGAACGGTCGCCTAAGTATTGCTTTGAACGGAAATGTGATGTATCGCAAAAGCGGATTTCAATTTTGGTGGAAAAATATTTCTACCCCGTATGTTTCGGCCGATGGAGTTAGTATAGACGAGCGATACCTTTATGCTTATTTGGATCCAAGCATCAACTTTATTGATAAAAAGCATAATCAACATAGATTGCTTACTCGTTGGTTTTATTTCAATAGCGTTGGTTCAAAAACCGGTCCCAAAGCGCAGTTTGGAATTGTGGACTATCAGTTCAGGCACGATTTTGGTTCAATTGCAAAAATTATTGTGGGTGTAAACAATATGCACTTCGATAACCTTGATGGTACGTTAGGAACCAACACGGGCGATTACGGAGGCGTGTATGTGGCAGCAGATGTAACTTGGAAAAACTTGACGGTAAATGCCGGCATTAGAGGTGAATATTTCAGATTAAATGACCAGTTTGGTTTTGCATTGTTGAAGTTTCAGAACGTAAAAACCAATGGCGACACAGCAAAAATAACATTGCCTGTATTTAGATTGGGAGTGAATTATCAAATTAGAAAATACAATTACCTACGTGCTTCGTTTGCAACGGCTTATCGTTTTCCGAGCATAGCCGAACGATTTGTGAATTATGATTTAGGTGATTTGCGTGTGGTAGAAAATAAAAATATTTTGCCCGAAAACGGATACACTTTCGAGTTAGGATACAAGCGTAGTTTCAATATTTCAAATTGGCGCGGATACTTTGATGCAGTAGTTTTTTGGAGCGAGTTTTCGCAAATGATAGAGTTTCAAAATACCGCCATTGATGTTGTGCCAAAACCTGATGGCACTTATGGATTAAAGGCAACATTTCAGTCTAATAACGTTACTCGTGCAAGAATTTTCGGATGGGAATTATCTTTAGTAGGCGAGGGCACAATCGGCAATGTTGATGTTACAACTCAAATTGGTTACACCTATCTTTATCCATTAAGTTTAGATGAGCCTGGCGCAAAAAAGGATATAGCATTTACGCTCGACAGGGCTTTTGGTACTTTCTATCGCCCCGATTCGGTAAATAGAATGATAATGTTGAAGTACCGCAATCGCCATGTGTTTAAGGCCGATATTGATGCATTGATTTATAAGCATTACCGCATTGGCACATCGCTTCAGTATTATAGTTTTATGGATAATGTAGATGCGATTTTTGAATACGCAATACCTGATTTAGGTGGCTATCGGCAAAAGAATGCTCACCGAGGAGCCTTTGTGTGGGATATACGTGCCGGCTACGATGTAAACAGGCATATATCTGTAAACTTTATTGCCCGTAATGTCATGAATCAGTTTTATCAGCTTAGGCCAGCACGACCCAATGCACCACGCTCATTTGTAGCGCAGCTGAATTTTAAGTTTTAGCAAACGGTTTGCTTTTATAAGCCCGAAAGTGCTGCCCATACTTTGTCTTCTAAGTTTGGGTTTGCAACAGCAGATATTGGCTCTTTAGTAACAGGATGGATAAATTCTAATTTTCGTGCATGAAGGTGAATAGATAAATCGCGGTTGCCGCGTTTTGCGCCATATTTATCATCACCTTTAATTGGGCAGCCCATAAATGAAAGTTGTACGCGAATTTGATGGTGTCTTCCGGTTTTTGGATAAACTTCAAGCAAGTGATAGTATTGGCTGCTACGCAAATATTTGTAAGCCAATTCGCAACGCGAACTTCCTTTCACTTCGCTCAAAAATGCTTTCGACATATTATTGCTTTCGCTTTTGCGCAACCAGTGTACCAAAGTATCTTCTTCAATAGCAGGTTTGTTTTCAACTACCGCCCAATATGTTTTTTGCACTTCGCGGTTGCGCAGCATTTCATTAAAACGCACCAGTGCTTTTGAGGTTTTACAAAGCATCAACACGCCACTAACAGGGCGGTCTAACCTATGTGGAACGCCAATAAAAACATTGCCCGGCTTGTTGTATTTATATTTGATGTAATTTTTTGCTACATCTTCCATGCTGCGGTTGCCTGCCTTGTCGGGCTGCACCATTATGCCGCAGGGCTTGTTTACTATCAGCAAGTGGTTGTCTTCAAACAGCACATCCAGCTTTGTGTAGTCAAATGTTTTTTGAATTGATTGTTCGTTCATAAAAGTCAAAGGAAACGCTTCACGTCCACATCCGAAAATAATGGATCGTTATTCAACAAATGATTGCAAAAATGATTGGCAAAATAGGGAGCTAAAGAAAAACCTTTTGTGCCCAAGCCATTAAATATTCCTATGCGTGGCGAAGTGGGCAACATGCCAATAATTGGTCTGCGATCTTTGCTGGCAGGGCGAATGCCGCTAACGTGTTGCACAATATTAAAATCGCAGGCAATGGTTTTTTTTAAGCGGGCTGATAAATCGTTTCGCTTGGCTTCAGTAGGTTTGGTATGTTCAAAATTCCATTCGTAGGTGCTGCCTACATAGTAAATATTTTTTTGGGTAGATGGGGCAATCATTACATCGCCATGAATAATATTTTCAGAATAAAAATCTGCTATTTCTATTAGCAAACCTTCGCCTTTTACAGGTACAAATTTTACGTTGTTGAACAATGGCGAATAAATGGCTTGGTAACCATTAGCGAAAATTATTTTTTCGGTTTCAAAGTTACTATACTGCACACAGCTTTCGTGAACTTGCAACAAGGTTTCGTCAAAATTTGCTGTTAGTATGGCTGCTTTATCGGCAAGCCAGTTTTTTATACTTGATAGCAGTAACGCGCTGTCAACTTTACAACTTCCGTTTACGGTAAAGCAACCTAACGGATTGATAACTTTTGATGAATCTAACCTGCTAATGGTGGGTGACGATAAATATTTTTCATAACCATCAACATTGGTTTTCGCGCTCCAATCGTTTAGTTCTTCGGTAGCATTAAGAACATGAAAAATGGGTAAATGTTTGAATAGTGAAACCTGCAATTCGGTTTGAATAGTTTGGTATGTGTTTGCGGCAAATGGAATTGTTTCATCTGCTTTCCACGATTTTACAAAACGTTTGCCTGTAATTGGATTGATAACCCCAGATGCTACCGATGTGGCATTTTCGGTATTTGCATTGTCAATTACTAAAACTTTTTGCCCTGCTTTAACTAAATGCCAAGCAAGCATGCTGCCTGCAATTCCCTGCCCGATAATGATAAAGTTATACAAAGTGCTTTATCTGAAATACGATAAATCTTTTTTTGGCGCATCGTTCGAAGATGAATCAGATGGCGGATCTTCATCATAATATTCGGCATCGGGGTAGGTTTTTAACTTGTATTGAAAAATGTAGAATAGAGCTACTACACCAACAATAGTAAGTGGCAAGTAAGGAGCAATTTCGCGTAATTTTTCGGGGTCGGTAAAAGTTTCGGCACCTAAAAAAATGATTATCGAAAATGCAATCATCAAGCTAATTATGAAGTAGCTCAACACAAAATTCATTATCCACTTACGCGAACTTAGCCCCTTTTCGGTAGCCAGCCTGTGTATTCTAAATCCGAAAAAAACCAGCAGTAAAATGTCTAACATAAAATTGCAATTAAAAATACAGCGTGAATATACGGTAATAAGGTTGGCTTACAACTCATTCAATTCCGCCTTAACCTTCTTTGGTAATCCTTTTACTACTTCATTGTAAGAATGGTCAATCATCCACAGCAAATCTCGGTTGGAAATACTGCCTGCATCAAAACAAACTGTGTTCCAATGTTTTTTATTCATGTGCCAGCCGGGTTGTACATCTGCAAATTTTTCTCGGTATTGCTCTACCAGTTCTGTATCCATTTTTAGGTTTACGGAAAATGGTATTGCCGATAAAGAAGTGAGGGCAAACATTTTGTTCATCACTTTAAATACAAGTGTGTCGCTGTCAAAAGGGAAGCCCTCGGTTACGCCCTTTTTTGCCAAGCAATATTCGCGAAAGGTTTCTATGTCCATTTGCCAAAAATATAAACTGATTCATCATCTTAGCCGCAATGTTTTTACGTTATAATTTCCTTTCTGTATTATGGTTTGTTTTGATTGTGGTGTTGTCTTTTCTGCCAGGAAAAGATTTGCCCGAGGTGGGCATTTTTCAATTCGATAAGTTGGTACATGTGGTTTTTTATCTGCTTTTGTTTCAGTTTACTATGGTAGGGTGGAAGTTGCAATGGCAATTTCGCACTTTACAAAATGCTTCGGGTTTATGTGTGTTTGTTTTGTGCTCGGTTTTTGGTGTGCTTATTGAATGTGGGCAAGGATTATTAACGACCGATAGATTTTTTGATGTTTATGATGCAATAGCAAATGGCATTGGCGCTTTAGTAGGATTAACAACTTTACCATTTTTGAAAACTTATTTTCGCTTTCAATGAGCAGGCTATCACTATTTCTTTTTTTGCTGTTTATAGTTCCATCTACCTATGCGCAAGCTGGCCGAGATGAAGCTTTGGCGAATAGTTATTTTCAAGAAGGAGAGTATGAAAAAGCTGTGGAGTTGTTTCAATCGCTGTGGGAAAAAAACGAAAACGCGCCAAGGTTTTACGCACCACTTTTTAAGTGTTATGTGAATTTGAAACAGTATGAAGCGTTGGAAAAAGTTGTTCGTAAACAACAAAAAAAATTTCCCACTACTGCACAATACGCTGTTGATTTAGGTTATGTACTAAATACCTCTGGGCAGGCAGCAAAGGGCAAAGAGCAATTTGATAAATTGATAAAAGGCCTTCCACAAAATGAAGCATTCATCAAAGAGCTAGGAGGTGCATTTGAAACTTATAAAGAGTTTGAGTATGCAATTCAGGTTTATGAGAAAGGAGGAAAGTTATTCAACAATAGTGTGCCATTTGGTTTTTTGTTAGCAAATGCCTACGCAATGCAAGGCGATTATGACAACGCAGCCAAGCAGTACATCAATTTTTACGAACTACAACCTGCGCAATCGCAAAATGTAAAAAACCAGTTGATGCGTTCGAGCTCCGAAAAGCTGTTAGGCGCTGTGGAGGCGCAGCTTTATGCCAAACTGCAACGCAATTCTGGCGATGAATATTTAAGCGATTTGTTGATTTGGATATACATACAGAACAAAGATTTTGATGGTGCAATGCAACAAACTAAAGCCATAGACAGGCGTAAAAGCGAAAATGGTTTTCGTGTGTTGAATTTGGCGCGCATGGCTGCGGCAGAAGATATGTTTGATGTGGCCATCAATGGTTATGAATATGTTATTTTGAAAGGGAAAGAGTCGCCACTGTATTTGATGGCGCGTACAGAATTGTTGAACTGCCGCAAAGAAAAAATTGCATCGAAGGTCAATTTTGAGCGCGAAGATTTATTGGCATTACGAAGCGATTACGAATCTTTTATAAAAGAAATGGGCAAAGGCAATCAAACTGCACAAAGCATGAAGGAATTGGCAGAGTTGAATGGTTTTTACTTGCAGGATATTCCTACGGCAATTGCTTTATGCGAAGAGATTTTGAAGATGCCGGGCATTAGCCGCGAAGTAAAAAACAGAACAAAATTATCGCTCGGAGATTTTCTTTTAATTGATGGCGATGTGTGGGAGAGTTCGCTGCTTTATGGGCAAGTAGATAAAGAAGAAAAAGATTCGCCATTGGGCGAGGAGGCTCGTTTCCGTAATGCTAAACTCAGCTATTTTAAAGGCGATGTGGAATGGGCAAAAACTCAATTAGAAGTATTAAAATCAAGCACCAGCGAACTAATCAGCAATGATGCAATTGAGTTAAGTGTTTTTATTATAGATAATTCGGGTATGGATTCGGATGTAACACCGCTACAAATGTTTGCACGGGCAGAGTTGCAGATGTACCAAAACCTTGATGCCGAGGCAGTGCTTTTGTTAGATTCTATTAAATCGCTTTTTCCGGGGCATGATTTGTATGATGACATCTTGTTTACACAAGCAAAAATCCATACAAAAAAAAGGATGTTTGATGCAGCCGTGCCGCTTTTAGAAGAAGTAATCAATAATTACAAAACCGATTTGAAAGGCGATGATGCAACCTTTCTTTTAGCCGAAATAAACGAACAGCACATTGGTAACAAAGAAAAAGCAAAAGAATTGTATCAATCTATTATTACCGATTTCGACAGTTCCTTGTTGGTGATAGAAGCGCGCAAGCGTTTCAGAATATTGAGAGGCGATAAAGTTTCGGAATAGCAGAAAAAAGCAAAGGCATGATAGTTAAGTCATGCCTTTGTTGAATTGTATTTAAGAGTTTTATTTTTACTTCACTTTCAAGCGCGTGCCAGTCGCAACATCATTCGATGTCAGCCCGTTCAATGCTTTAATTTTATCTACCGGAGTTTTGTAAATCACACTCAAACGGTAAAGTGTTTGTCCTTTTTCAAAGGTGTGGTAGCCATCATTGCTTACGTTGTAGATAGTGCCGTTGTAATTTACCACATCACCGGCTTGTGCGTTAGCACCGGCTTTTGGGTCGCTGCTTGGTGCGGCTGTGGTAGCAGCAACTGCAACAGTCTTTTCCACTTTTTTTACTTCGGTTTTTACTTCTGCAGCAACTTTTACTGTTCTTGCTGGTTCCGAAATTGTTTCTGTGCGTGCAGGCTCGGCTTTTGGTGCAGGCGGTGTGTAGGTAGAAGATGAACTTTCTACAAAATCTCTGGTTTCAGTTACTTGCTCTTCGCCCGGCTTCAACTCGCGAATCAATACTATATCGCCAGCCGAAAGTTTCACACTTGGCGGGAAATCATTCAGCATTAAAATGTAATTTTTATCTGCTTCATATTTTGCAGCAATGGTATTTATGTTTTCGCCTTGTTTTACCTTGTGTTTCAAGAATTTTGTTTGCGCATACAATAATGTTGTTGCAAAAATGAAAAACGAAAAAATAGATAAATGCTTCATTGTTTTTTTTGAATTTGGAAGGGTGAATATAAAAAACTCCAATTGCTACGCCTGCCGAACTTTTTGGAACTGAATTTATAGTTTCAATCTGCGCAATGCCGGAGCAAAAAGATAAGTGCCGCCAACAACCAGCAAGGTCATTGAACCACCAAAAATAACTGCCGGCACTAAGCCTAAATATCGTGCTGCCAAGCCGCCTTCAAAATCGCCAATTTCGTTGCTCGATTTAACGAAAATACTGTTTACAGCACCTACTCTGCCACGCATATTATCGGGGGTAAATAGTTGTAAAATGGTAGAGCGAATAACAACACTTACATTGTCGAAAACACCACTCATGAATAGAAACACAAACGACAGCGCAAAGTTTTCGCTTAAAGCAAAACCAATAATGCAAAGACCAAAAAGCGCGATGCTGCCAAGTAGATTTCTACCTGCGTTTATGGTGGGCGGATAGTATGCCATAACCAAACCCATTGCACCCGAGCCAATAAACTGGGCGGTTTTAAGAAGACCCAATGCAGTTGGCCCTACCATTAAAACATCTTTGCAAAAAGCAGGCAATAGTGCACTTACACCGCCAAACAATACTGCAAACAAATCGAGCGAGATAGCTGAAACTATGGCTTGAGTGCCGAATACAAATTTTATTCCACCCTTGAACGACTCAAAGAAAGTTTCTTTTTTTATGGAAGCTTCAACGGGCTGGTCGGGTATGCGCATGGCAAGTATTGCCGAGGCCGACACTAATACGCCAACTAATGCATACACAGTTGTGGGTGCATTCCATTCCAGCAGCCATCCGCCAATTAAGGGCCCTATAATCGCTCCAAAGAAAAACACATTGCCGCTCCATGTAGCTGCGTTTGTATAAAGATTTCGCGGCACAATGCGCGCCTGAATTGCCAAAGCCATTGGAGCTAAAAAAGAGCGCGACATTCCATTTAAACCTAAAACAACATAGATGGGCACTGCGCTATATTTAGCAAGCAATGGAGCATCGCCACTACTTAAAAATGAAAGTAAAAACATGCCGGCTGCCAGCAGCGATGTAAACAGTACCAAAAGTTTTTTTCGGTTGAAACGGTCGCTGGCATAACCCGAGTAGAATGTTGAAAGTATAAACGGAATTGCTTCGCTAAGACCAATAAAACCCAATGCCAGCTTATCGTTGGTGAGTTCGTAAACCTGCCACCCTGTAACAGTTTGCTGCATCAATAGCCCAACGGTGGTAAGCACGCGCGAAGATAGATACAGCCTAAAATCGTTGATTCTTAATGATGCGAATGCGCTTGAATGCGAAGCCATAAATGCGCTGCGAAGAAAGTAGAAATTGGAAGAAGAAAGTTAGAATGTATTGAAATGAATTTGCTTTTAATTTGCAAACAGAAAAACGCAAAATGTATTACAACGAGTCAAACATATTTAGTGCAAATCAGGAAAATTTCAACACCATTGCCTTAGATGTTTTTCGCTATCAGTATAAAAACCAAGCTACTTATAGGGAGTTTTGCAATGGGCTGAAACGTAATACAGAAAATGTTTTTAGTATTAAGCAAATTCCTTTTCTGCCTATTTCTTTTTTTAAAACCGAAAGTATAATTGCCGAAGGTTTTGAGTCGCAAACAGTTTTTGAAAGTAGCGGCACTACGGGTAGTGTCAATTCCAAACATCCGGTTGCTTCGCTTGCATTGTACGAAACAAGTTTTAAAAATGCATTTAAGCGGTTTTATGGCGCAGCACATCAGTATTGTGTGTTGGCGCTTTTGCCATCGTATTTAGAAAAAGGAAACTCTTCGTTAGTGTATATGGCAGAGCAGTTGATGCGCCAAAGCAACCACCCCGAAAATGGATTTTTCATACACAACTTTGAGGAGCTTGCAGCTAAGCTTGCAGCATTGGAGTTTATGCAGCAACCTGTTTTGTTGCTTGGTGTTACCTATGCTTTGCTTGATTTTGCAGAGCAGCATCCAATGCCACTGCGCAATACTACAATAATAGAAACCGGAGGCATGAAAGGCAGGCGAAAAGAAATGTTGCGCGAAGAAGTTCATCAAGCGTTAACACAAGCTTTTATGGTTGAAACTATTCATTCGGAATATGGTATGACGGAACTGCTTTCGCAGGCTTATTCAAAAGAGAAAGGAGTTTTTTATTGCCCGCCATGGATGAAAGTACTTGCTCGCGACATTTACAATCCACTGCAAATAATAGATAAAGGCAAAGCGGGCGCGCTCAACATTATTGATTTGGCAAACGTTTATTCTTGCGCATTTATTGCTACCGATGATATTGGCGTTGTACACGCTGACGGCAGTTTTGAAGTTGCCGGCAGAAAAGATAATGCCGATGTGCGCGGTTGTAGTTTGATGTACGAAGCAAGTTGATTTGTACGCGGTAAACGTTGCTCAATAAAATAGCAATGCCGATTAATTACTCAATATCATTATACAAATCGCGGAACCGACTTTATCTACACGCAAAGCATAAAGCGCTTTTGTTAAGTAGTGATAGATGCTTTGATGCAGTAAAAATAATTTACATATTTGGTTAGCTTAATCAACAAAGACACATATGAAAACATCTTTTCTATTCTTATCGAGCATCTTACTATTAAGTTACAATGCAATTGCTCAAACAAAAATGGGTGCTGATATACAGGGAACAACTATTGGCGAGCGGTCGGGTAATTCAGTTAGTATGCCCGATAACAGCACCATAGCAATTGGCGCTTACGCAAGCAAAGTAAACGGAAACATGTCGGGGCAAACACGGGTGTTTTCATGGAATGGAAACTCGTGGATTCAAAAAGGTAGCGATATAAACGGAGAAGCGGCAAATGATTGGTCTGGCTGGTCGGTGAGTATGGGAGATAACAATACTGTTGCCATAGGCGCACCTTATAATGATGGAAAAGCTAATGATGCCGGTCATGTACGCGTGTTTTCTTGGAATGGAAATACTTGGACGCAAAAGGGTGCAGATATTGAAGGAGGTAATTATGGCGACCTATCCGGATATTCGGTAAGCATGCCCGACAACAACACGGTTGCCATAGGCGCTATTTTTTACGGAACTGCACAGGGACAAGTCCGCGTATTTACTTGGAATGGAACTGCCTGGGTTCAAAAAGGAACACAAATATTGGGAGAAGCTAATAGTGATGAATTTGGAAACACTGTCAGTATGCCCGATAGTAACACAGTTGCTATTGGTGCAGCAAAAAATGATGGGAACGGAAACAATTCAGGTCATGTAAGAATATTCAGATGGAGCGGAACTGATTGGGTGCAGAAAGGAAGTGATATAGACGGTGAAGACAGTGATGATATGTCAGGAAAAACAGTAAGCATGCCCGATAGTAATACAGTGGCTATAGGTGCTCCTAAAAATAGCGATCAAGGATCTTTGAAGGGTCATGTACGCATTTATAGTTGGGTTGATACCAGTTGGGTTCAAAAGGGCTCTGATATTGACGGTGAAGGAGTTTCTGACGAATCGGGAACTTCGGTAAGCATGCCCGATGCCAATACAGTTGCAATAGGCGCACCGCTAAATAATGGCACTGTGTTTAATGCCGGCCACGTGCGGGTTTTTGTTTGGAACGGAACTGCGTGGGTTCAAAAAGGAACTAACATGGAAGGTAATTACGAAGACGGGAAAATGGGGATTTCTGTTAGCATGCCCGACACAAACACAGTGGGCGTTGGAGCAAATTCAGATATTGGCAATGGTCAGGTTAATGCTGGCAAGACCAGAGTGTTCTCATACACATTTGTTTCAGGAGTTTCAGAAAATACTTTTGGCATAAACATAAAAGCATATCCTAACCCTACAGCGGGGCTGTTAAATATAGATTTAGAAGGCGAGTGTTTTGACGTAACCGTTACACAAAAGAATGAACTTGGACAAACAGTAAATGTTGCGCAATATCCGTTGCAACAACACAAAATACAATACCAAGTATTTGGTCGGCCAGGTATCTATTTTATTGAAGTAACTTCAAGCAATAAAAAGGCAGTATTTTCAGTTGCAAAATATCAATAGCTAACTCAGTTTTTTCAAATTCCGAGTTTTACTTACTCAGCATCATGCTCTTTTTCTTATACAAATCGCGAAACCACGGGTCGTAAAGGTCTTTGATAAAGCGGATGGCTTCACCGGTTGATTTCATTTCGGGGCCTAATTCGCGGCTCACACCCGGGAATTTATCGAAGCTAAATACAGGCTCTTTTACCGCATAGCCAATCAATCGTTTAAAGTAGGTGAAGTCTTTAATCTTGTTGGTGCCCATCATCACTTTGGTGGCGTAATTGAGGTATGGCACTCCGTAGGCTTTGCAAATGAATGGGGTGGTGCGGCTCGCGCGCGGGTTGGCTTCAATCACATACACCTTTTCGTTTTTGATGGCAAACTGAATGTTGATGAGTCCGCGAATGTCTAAGGCTTTGGCGATTCTGCGGGTGTAGTCGCGCATATCGTGCTGCACTTTTTCGCTGAGGTTGTAAGGTGGCAACATGGCGTTGCTGTCGCCACTGTGAATGCCCGCAGGTTCCACATGTTCCATCACGCCCATTATTTCCACTTGTTCGCCATCATAAATGGCATCAATTTCGGCTTCTTCGGCTCGGTCGAGGAAGTGGTCAATCAGAATATTATTGTCGGGGAAAAATTTGAGAATGCTGACTACACTTTTCGTGAGTTCTTCATCGTTAATCACAATCCTCATGCGCTGACCACCCAAAACATAACTTGGGCGAACCAACACCGGATAACCCACGCGGTGCGCCACTTCCAGCGCTTCTTCGGCATTTTTTGCAGCACCATAATCTGGGTAAGGGATATCCAATTCTTTCAGCAAATCAGAAAAGCGTTCGCGGTCTTCGGCAATGTCCATAGCTTCATACGAAGAGCCGATGATTTTAATGCCGCTTTCGTGTAAGTTTTTGGAAAGTTTTAAAGCCGTTTGCCCACCCAATTGCACAATCACACCTTCGGGTTTTTCGTGCTCAATCAACTCGCGCAAATGTTCCCAAAACACCGGCTCGAAGTAGAGTTTATCGGCAATGTCGGGGTCGGTGGAAACGGTTTCAGGATTGCAGTTCATCATGATGGCTTCATAGCCTGCTTCTTTAATTGCCAGCACACCATGTACGCAGCAATAATCGAATTCTATACCTTGACCGATTCGGTTGGGACCGGAACCGAGAACAATAATTTTCTTTTTCGAAGAGACGCTGCTTTCGTTTGTTTCTAAAGAAGCATTGTTGGATGTTTTTTCAAACGAAGAATAGTAGTATGGTGTTAAGGCCTCAAACTCTGCTGCACAAGTATCTACCAGTTTGTATATTCTGCGAACTCCAAGCTGCTTGGTACGATGGTTGTAAACTTCATCTTCGGTGGTTTTGGTAAGGTATGCCAATTGTAAATCGCTGTAACCTTTTTGTTTTAGGTCAAACATTTCATCGGCTGTGATGCTCGCCAACTCGCGTTTGCGATAGGTGCGTTCTACTTCAACCAATTCCATAATTTGGTTCAAAAACCAAGGGTCAATGCGAGTAATATCTTGGATAGTTTTTAAAGGCACGCCAAGTTTTAGTGCATCGTAAATTCGGAAAAGTCTATCCCATGAGGCATTTTTTATTCCTTGCAACATGTCATCGGGGCTTACCCATTGTTTGCCATCGCTGCCCAAACCAATACGGTTGTTTTCTAACGATTGACAAGCTTTTTGCAGTGCTTCC
This sequence comes from uncultured Chitinophagaceae bacterium, assembly GCA_964650845.1. Taxonomy (GTDB): domain Bacteria; phylum Bacteroidota; class Bacteroidia; order Chitinophagales; family LD1; genus UBA7692. The sequence continues at coordinate 70,293 of CAZYXR010000001.1, read as the reverse complement.
TGAAAGTTTCTGCCTATGCCCATTACTTCGCCTACGGCTTTCATTTGCAAGCCGAGTGTGTCATCGCAGCCTGCAAATTTGTCGAAATTCCAACGGGGAATTTTTACAATTACATAATCTAAGGCAGGCTCAAAAAATGCTGATGTTGTTTTGGTGATTTGGTTCTTTAGTTCATCAAGTGTGTAGCCAATAGCCAATTTTGCGGCAATTTTTGCAATTGGGTAGCCTGTAGCTTTACTTGCCAATGCAGAAGAGCGCGAAACGCGTGGGTTCATTTCAATAGAGATAATATCTTCAGTAACCGGATCTACCGAAAACTGAATGTTGCAACCGCCCGCAAAGCCTGGTAAATCGCAAATCATTCTTTTTGAATATTCGCGCATACGTTGATAAACGGTGTCGCTCAATGTCATAGCTGGTGCTACAGTTATTGAATCTCCGGTGTGAATGCCCATTGGGTCGAAGTTTTCAACCGTGCAGATTACCACAAAGTTACCCACTGCGTCTTTCATTACTTCCAGTTCAAACTCTTTCCAACCAAGTACTGCTTTTTCTACTAAAACTTCGTGCACAGGCGATGCCTCTAAGCCGCGTTTTAGTTTTTCATCAAACTCTTCTTTGGTGTGTACAAAAGAGCCGCCCGAGCCGCCCAATGTGAACGAAGGGCGTATTACCAAGGGGAATCCTGTTTTTTGTGCTGCTTCCTTGCCTTCTAAAAACGAGTTGCATGTGATGCCCGGTGCCACGCCTATTCCCAATTCAATCATCCATTTGCGATATTCTTCGCGATCTTCGGTTTTTTGAATTGCCTTTGCATCTGCTCCTAAAACCTTTACGCCATATTTTTCCCAAATCTTCAGCTCGTTTGCCTCCATGTAGAGGTTCAAGGCTGTTTGCCCGCCCATGGTTGGCAACACCGAATCAATGGCATGACCGCGTTGTTTTTGCTCCTCTAATATCTTAATAATGCTATCAATAGAAATCGGTTCGAGGTAAACATTATCTGCCACAAGCGGGTCGGTCATTATTGTAGCCGGATTGCTGTTGAGCAGCGATATCTCGATGCCTTCTTCGCGCAAACTGCGGGCGGCTTGCGAGCCCGAGTAGTCGAATTCGCATGCTTGACCAATAACAATTGGGCCGGAGCCGATAATTAAAATGTGTTTAATGGAATTGTCGCGAGGCATTTATTGCAATTTGATAATTTGAAAATGCGATGAATTTGAAGATGGCGACTTCAAAAAAATCGTGCGAAGATAGCCGCAAGAAATTAATTGTGGTGTGGATAGTGTGAATAAATTCATATAAGCGCAATAAGAACTTTCTTTGTGTTATCATTGTCGCCCTTTTTAAAACAGTTTTTTTAGTGAGTTCATTTAATAAGGAGCAGTTGCTCAAAGATTTAGCAAATTGGAATGCCATTATTCGCAAATATCAAATTCCAAGCACAAAGGAGGCGGTGATTCAAATTGCCAATAGTTTTTCGTTTTACGTAGTGCTTTTGGCTTTGCAGTTTTATCTGTTCGATAAATCTGTATGGCTTTCGTTGGCAGTTGCTATTTTGAATGGTTTTATTCTTGGTAGAATTTTTATTATTCAACACGATTGTGGGCACAGCTCTTTTACACGCAGTCGCAAAGCAAACGATATTATTGGTACCATTTGCAGTATTTGTACTTTAATTCCATACAAGTATTGGGCAAAAAATCACAGTTTTCATCATGCACACAACGGTCAATTGGAGTATAGCGATATTGGTGATATCGAGTGCCTTTCTACCGATGAGTATGCGAAGTTGCCTTTAGCTAAAAGAATATGGTATCGCATTTATCGCAATCCGCTTTATCTGTTTACCATCGGTGGTTTTATTTACGTGGTGGTTTACAATCGTTTTGCTTTTATGCGAACAGAATATTTTCAAAAAGTAAAAAATACGGTTTTGATAAGCAATATTCTTTTTATCAGTTTATATGCATTGTTTGCTTATCTGTTGGGTCCTACACGGTTTTTGGTGGTGCAGTTTGTCAATTTATTGTTCTTTGGCACGTACGCACTTTGGTTTTTTTATATCCAGCATCAGTACGAAAACATTTATAAAAGCGGAAAAGAAAATTGGAATTATGTGGTGGCTGCAATGAAAGGCAGCACCTATTACAAGTTGCCGCGTGTGTTTCATTGGCTTACGGGCAATATTGGATATCATCACATACATCACCTAAGTCCGGCAATTCCTAATTACAATTTGCGCAGATGCCACAAGGAGAATCCCATTTTTCAAAAGCATACCAACACCATTACTTTTTTGCAAAGCCTAAAAACTGTGCAAGCAAATTTGTGGGATGCGCAAAAGCAAAAAATGGTTTCTTTCAGTGAGTACAAAAGAAACAGAAGAGCGCAAAAGGCAACCGTATAACAATTGCGGTTTTGTTGGTAATACACTTTTTATTGTGTGTATAGGAAGCGTTCTTGCTATCTGCAATAGTAGCTTTTGTTAGGTAAAGCACATCTAATATCAGGTTCTATCAGTGCCCGAAAATTGATTTTTGCCCAATTGCACATATTGATAAAAAAAATAATTACATTTATTGCCTGACAATGATTTTGGAAAATCATTTAAACCTCATTTTTTCATTAAAAACAACACAACCATGAAAAAGCAATCTATCTTTTTCGTATTTGCATTGCCGCTGGCGGTGGCAGCACAAAGTTTATCGCCAACGGTTGTAGCAAGCGCAGGCAACCATGCTTCGGCAGGTACAGTTCAACTAAGTTATACCGTGGGCGAGGTAGCAGTAACTACAGCCACAGGTGGTAGCAGTATTCTCACTCAAGGTTTTCATCAACCCGTTGATGTTAGCGTAGGCATTACCGAAGGTACTTTTGAAGGTCGTATCAATGTTTTTCCAAACCCTGCTAACCGCGAGGTGTTTGTAGAGGCAGCAAGCGACTACCAAAGTATTAAAGGAGTGCTTACCGATATGCAAGGTAAGGTGGTAAAAGAGTTTACCATGCTTGGCACCGAAAAAACTTCTATTGATGTAGAAAGTTATGCCGCAGCCACTTATCATCTTTCGCTTTCGGGAGCCGATAATAAATTTCGCAAAACCTTCACCCTCATAATAAACCGATAATTTTTTAAAAACACAAAAAACAATTGTTATGAAAAACTCTTTACTTTCAATATTTACAGCAGCTTGTTTGTTTATTAGTTCAGCAGTAATTGCGCAAGCACCACAAGCATTTAACTATCAAGCCGTAGCCCGCAATAGCAGCGGTCAGGTTCTTTCTAATCAAAATGTTAATGTGCGCCTTACCATTCGCACAGGCACTGCAGGTGGCACCAACGTTTATCAAGAAACACATCAAGCAACAACCAACCAATTTGGTTTGTTCAACTTAGAAGTAGGTAAAGGTAGCTTGCCTACCAGCACTTTTGCCAACCTTAGCTGGGGAAGCAATAAACACTTTTTGCAAGTAGAACTGGATCCTGCGGCAGGTTCAAACTATCAAGACATGGGCACTACCGAATTGTTGAGTGTGCCTTATGCCTTGGTTGCGGGCTCTGTTGCAAACAGCGAGTGGAGTACCAGTGGTAACAATATCAACAATACTAATTCTGGAAAGGTAGAAGTAGGAGCAACAACATCATCATTGGCAAAATTTACCGTAATAGATTCTACTTCTAATGGAGTTGTATTGTTTAAAAAAGGTGGTAAAAACAACAATAGCCCTGCGGAAATGCTTAAAATGGAAACAGATAGCATTAGGGCAAACAACGATGTTATTAGCTTGAGTGTGCCAAGCACTGCGCCAGATAATGCACAATTTATTGAGTTTGAAAGAGGGGGGGTGGCTGTTGCGCAAATACACACCAATGGCGATTTTGAAACCAATGGCGAATATCAACGCAGGTCAACAGGCGCTGCCAATTTAGTGCCAATTGCTTATGGTTTTGTAAATAATGCTGGAGTTGTATCTGCAAGTACTGGAAATGTTGCGGCTACTTGGAATGCTGGTAATTCAAGATATGAGATTACTATTACAGGAGAGTCATATTCGCATAATGGATTTGTAACTATCGTTACACCTTTTGCAGGCGGGGCCACTATTCCGGTAAATGATGCGGTAGGTGGTAAGTTACTTGTAAAACTGTTTAATACATCAGGCACGGCAGTACAAGGCTTGGGTTTCCACTTTGTAATGTATAAACCGTAAGGCTGATAATTATTTTTAAAAGCCGCCTCAATTTTGCTTTGAGGCGGCTTTTTTGTTTTATACAGAAGAGGTTTTGATGAAAGCAATTTCAATAAAAAATGCCGATTGCAGTCTATGTTGAATTGCTTTAGCATTGAAATGTTATTTTCGCGCTCCGTTAGCGGTAAAACAATATGTATTCACAGTTAGAATCTCTTAAAGGCAGGTTTATTGAAGTAGGCAAAATGCTATCCGACCCGGGTGCTACTGCCGATATGAAACAATTCACTAAACTCAACAAAGAGTATCGCGAGTTAGAAGAAGTGGTAAATGCTTACGACCGCTACAAATTGGTGTTGGGCAATATTGACAACAACAAAGAAATTCTCAGCAAAGAAAAGGATGAAGAGTTTCGCGAAATGGCAAAGCAGGATTTGGAACAGCAGGAGAGCGAAAAAGAAAAAATAGAAGAGGAGCTAAAAAAGTTGCTTGTACCCAAAGATCCCGAAGATGAAAAGAATGTAATGCTCGAAATTCGCGCGGGTACCGGAGGCGATGAAGCCAGTATTTTTGCGGGCGATTTGCTGCGAATGTACACGCGCTTTTGCGAGTTGAAAGGTTGGGGAGTAAGCCTTGTAAACGCCAGCGAAGGAACAGTGGGCGGATATAAAGAAATTGTGTTGGAGGTTTCGGGAACCAATGTGTATGGCACCTTGAAATTTGAGAGCGGTGTGCATCGTGTACAGCGCGTGCCAAAAACTGAAGCGCAAGGCAGGGTACACACCTCGGCTGCATCGGTGGCGGTGTTGCCCGAGGCCGATGAAGTGGAAGTAGATGTAAACGAAGCGGATATTCGCTTAGATGTTTTTCGTGCAAGTGGTGCTGGCGGGCAGCACGTAAACAGAACCGAAAGTGCGGTGCGCTTAACGCACATTCCCACTGGTGTAGTAGTTGAGTGCCAAGCCGAAAGAAGCCAGCACAAGAACCGCGAACACGCTATGAAAATGCTGAAAACACGCATCTACGAAGCAGCAGTGCGCAAACACGAAGCCGAAATTGCAGGACGCAGAAAAACGCTGGTAAGTACAGGCGACCGCAGTGCAAAAATTAGAACTTACAATTATCCACAAGGGCGCATTACCGACCATCGTATCAATATGAGCATCTATAACCTCGATGCTTTTATGAATGGCGAAATTCAAGATATGTTGGAAGCGCTTGCAGTAGCCGAGCAATCGGAAAAACTAAAAGAAGGCGGAATGATTGCTTAATCAATAACAGTAAATATGTTTACCGGAATAATTGAAACCATTGGCAAAGTTGTATCGCTGCAAGATGAAGCTGGCAATCTTCATATTACCATAGCATCTGATATTTCGAGCGAACTAAAAGTAGATCAAAGTGTAAGCCATAATGGTGTTTGCCTAACGGTTGTGCAATGTAATAGCGAAACACACACCGTTACTGCCATTGCCGAAACTTTACGCAAAAGCAATCTTGCTCTATTAAAAACTGGCGATGAGGTAAATCTTGAACGATGCATGATGATGAATGGCAGATTAGATGGGCATATTGTTCAAGGGCATGTAGATCAAATTGGGAACTGCATTAGTGTTGCCGAAGAAAATGGCAGTTGGATTTATCAATTTGAATACACACCATCTGCCGAAAATTTGATTGTAGAGAAGGGTTCAATTTGTGTGAACGGCATCAGTCTTACGGCATTTGATATTTTTGACGATGTGTTTAAAGTTGCCATAATTCCATACACTTTTGCTAATACCAACCTCAGGCACATCGGTGCCGAAAAAACTGTAAATCTTGAGTTTGACGTTATAGGAAAATATGTAGCAAGATTGATGGCAACGAAATAGCTACAGCAAAATTCCGCGCTGTTGCATTTCCTTCAAAATTATCTTAAACCAAAATGAATATTGCGCTGCATTCGCATCAATATCGGTCAATAAATCCTCAACCTTCATCCAGCGCACATCGTTTATTTCTTCTTTGTTGAATTGAAACTGGCCATTAAAATTGCCAGTGTACACAGTGTCGTATTCATGTTCAATCAATCCGGTTGCTTCATCGGTTGCTTTGTAAATAAAATGAAATGCTTCGGTTAGCGGAGTTTCAAAACCAAGCTCTTCATGTAGCCTGCGGTGTGCGGCATCGCTAAAACTTTCGCCTTGGCGCGGGTGGCTGCAGCAAGTGTTGCTCCAAATGCCCGCCCAATGATATTTTGTAAATGCGCGTTGAGTAACCAGCATTTCTCTATTGTCGTTAAAAATAATTACACTGATAGCTTTGTGTAGCATTCCTTTTTCGTGTGCTTCCAGCTTTGGCATCAAACCAAGTTCGTTGCACTGTTCATCTACCAAAACCACTTTTTCTTCTTGCTGCATGTCTTCCATTTTGTTGTTGTGTTTTTTTGAAGTCTTGTATCTAAAGTTTATCTGTTATTCAACAAACCACGATGCATACATAGAATAGTTATTGCTAATTCTTTCTATAAGATGTTTAAAGTTTTTTTCGTCAACCTGCTTCAATGGTTTTGCTGGAATACCTGCGTAAATCCATCCGCTTTTTACTATCGTTTTTTCGCTCACTACTGCTCCGGCAGCTACAATGGAATGCTCCTCTACTACTGCGTTGTCCATTACTATTGCGCCCATTCCAATTAGCGAGTTGTCGTGTACCGTGCATCCATGCACAATGGCTCTATGGCCTATACTTACACTATTGCCAATGGTGGTAGCTGCTTGCTGATAAGTAGCATGAATAACGGCACCATCTTGAATATTAACCTTGTTACCGATGTGAATAAAATGCACATCGCCACGCACTACTGCATTGAACCACACACTGCAATCGTTGCCCATGATTACTTCGCCAACAACAGTGGCATTGGGCGCCAACCAGCAGTTGTTGCCAAACTTCGGCTCTATGCCGCGAACAGGTAGTATTAAAGCCATAAGGTGCAAGATTAAGGTTTTGCGCCAAACTATTTGCAGCGGCTTATAGCATATTCTCCTCTGCTTATGGTATTGGGTTATAATTTAATACTCTCTTTGATGAGCAACTTTCTTGCATAAAATGCTCTGCTCGTTGAGCCGTGTCCTGTACCTTTAGTTCTTGCTTGTATCCATTTTCCATCTTTGCCAGTTAATGCTGCAAAACCTTGTGTTTTTAGTTTGTTGCGGATAAATTCATAATCCGCTTGAATTTCTTGTATCAAGGTGTCGCTTTCTAAAAAGTCAAAAGATTTAACCTGTAAAAGTTCAGACTTTTCATTGTGCTTACCGTTCCAACTTACTGCACAATAAATGAGCGATTTTAGCTTCTCCCAACAATGACTTTTAAAAAAAGGAGTGTCAATCAAGTTTTGTTGATTGATCATTGTGATTGCAAAAGTTTCCTTTGGTCGCCATTCGCCTTTCACTTGGTAAAATGCTGTTGATTTTAACTCAAAACCAAGCCCATTGGGCGCTTGCTTGTTGTCGTTAGATAAACCTGCAAGTCGCTCAAGAGTTAATCCTTTCCAACCTTTGTTTTGCTTTCCCGCAATAAAAGTTGTGATGGCGAATTGTTTTGAAAGTTCACATAAGTCCTGCCCGATATTTTGCTCAAGATTTCGAACGGCTATTACTCTTGTTATCATCACTCAAAAAGTCCTTTGTTTGCTTTTAGTGCTTCGTATCGTTTTATTGTTAAGTCAATGTAGTCTTTGTTTAAGTCGCAACCAATATATTTTCTGTCGCCAATAATTTTTGAGGCAATGCCTGTTGTTCCTCCACCATTGAATGGATCGAAAATGATGTCGCCAGATTTGGTAGATGCTTTTACAATTCGTTTAAGCAACGCTAAAGGTTTTTGCGTTGGATGTTTGCCGAACATCTTTTCATTTGGTGGCGGTGTAGGAATGCTCCAAACACTCCGCATTTGTAAGTCAGGTTTTTTAAAGTTGTCTTCTGGAAATTTTCCGTTTTTCATCGCTTCATAGTCAAAATAATGCTTGGCTTTTTTGTCCTTTCTTGCCCATAAAACTGTTTCATGAGAAGCAGTGAAAAACCTACAACTTAAATTTGGCGATGCGTTAGGCTTAAACCAACTAATGTCGTTGAGTAAGTGAAAGCCAAGTTTTTGAAGTGAAAAACCACATTGGTAAATACTGTGATATGTTCCACTTATCCATATTGTACCTTCGGGCTTTAGAACTCTTCTGCATTCTTTTATCCAAGTTTCGTGAAATTCCAAGTCATCATTAAATCCGTTCGATTTATCCCACTTACCTTTGTTTACGCTTACCATTCGTCCGTTTTGACAAGTGAAACCGTCATTAGAAAGCATATAAGGAGGGTCAGCAAAAATCATATCCAAATAGTTGTCAGGGAAACGACTCATAACTTCCAAACTGTCGTCATTGTATAAGGCAAAGTCGTCAGTTTTGTAAACAGGTTTGATGCTTCGTTGAACTCCATTTTTTGAAATGTAGCCAATCAAGTCCTCTAAAACCAAGTTATCTATTGTTCTGTTTTTTTCCATTTTTTCTGTGGTCAAAATTAGGTCAAATGTATGCTAAAATGCCGCCCTTTTTGCACAGTTGTTTATTGCTCGCATAGTTCACTATCATTTGCAAGTAGCTTGCTGTTTTCGATTTTTATTGATTAGATTCGGTTATCACAAACCAAACTCGCATTTGCCATGCGCAACTTTTGGGGCAAGTATCCGGCTATTAGATTGTTGATTCCATTCATTGCGGGAATCATACTTCATATTTTATTGCCCGGGTGTTGGTTGGTTGCAAGCGTGGTGTTTGCTGTATGTGTAGTTGTGGTTATTGCCTTTGTGCTATTGAAGAAAATTTGGTTGAGCACAGGTATATTTTTTGCATCAGGTATTGCTCCGCTAATGGCAGTAGTTGCTATTGCTTATCTGCTTACATTCTTACATACCGAAATTTACTATCCGCATCACTTTAGCAAACAAATACAAGAAGGCGATTTTGTTGTTGCAATGATTGACCAACCGCTTGTTGAAAAACAGAAAAGCCTGCGCGGAATTTTGTGTGTGCAGCAATTGGTAAACGAAAAAAAGGCGATTGCCGCTACCGGTAAAATATCTGTTTCGTTTTTAAAAGACAGCGCGTCAGAAAAATTGAGATATGGCGATGTGATATTGCTGAAGGCTAAATTCACAGCAATTGACGCTCCTCAAAATCCAGCACAGTTCAACTATCGCGAGTACATGAGTTTTCATAACATTTGGCATCAAACATTTGCTACAAGTGGCACGTGGAGGTTGGTAGCAAGCGGGCAAGGGAATGAGTTTTTTGCTGCCGTTTATAAGTTTCGGGAAAGATTGATGAACGAAATAAGAAAGTTTGTTTCTACTCCCGATGAGCTTGGCGTAGCCGCAGCTTTGTTGCTCGGCTACAATGATTTTATTACACCAGATGTTACCAGGGCGTATGCTGCATCGGGCGCGTTGCATGTGTTAAGTGTGAGCGGGCTGCACGTAGGCGTGGTTTATTGGGTGTTGCTAAAGCTGCTTTTCTTTATGAACGGCAGCCGCAAAATGCGCGTGTTTCAAACCATTATTTGCATTGCTGCAATATGGCTTTATGCGTGTCTTACAGGGCTTTGCCCATCGGTAATGCGGGCGGCCACAATGTTTAGCATGATGGCTGCGGGGAGGGCTTTCAAACAACAACCTGATATTTACAACATCATTGGGGCATCAGCTTTGTTGTTGATGATTTTTGATCCATACATCATGACTGAAGTTGGATTCAAGCTAAGCTATCTTGCTGTTTTAGGCATTGTATATTTACAGCCTTTAATAAACAATTGGTTTGTTTTCGAAAACAGAATTGCCAATTGGGTGTGGAGTATTGCGGCAGTTTCGATAGCGGCACAGGCTACTACTTTTCCATTGGGCTTGTTGTATTTTCATCAGTTTCCCAATTTGTTTTTAATCAGCAATTTGGTAGTAATTCCTATCGGCAACATTCTTATCGTATCGGGTATTGCCATGTTTGCCGCACAAATATTTTATCCGCTTCAGTGGCTCATAGGTATGTTGTTTTACTACTGTTCGTTACTCTTAAATTGGTTTGTGTTTGCGTTGGATAATATTCCTTATGCTATTCTTGAGGGCATCAGTATTAACGGTGTTGAAGCGATACTGATTTATATTTTGCTGCTGCTTTTAGTAGTAGTGTTGCAACAGTTGAAGGCAAGAAATTTATATTGGTTTTTGGGCATTTTACTCGCTTTATTTTTGTGGAATGGTTATGAGTATTTGTTGCAGAAAAGACAGGAGTGTTTTACAGTGTATGCTATAAAAGGCAAACAGGCCATAGCTGTTGTAAGAGGTAACGAAGTGTATAGGAATTTTGATGAAGATTTGCTTGCCAATGAAAGCAGTATGTTGTTTAATGTAAAACATCATTGGTGGGCAATGGATGTACAAAAGGAGTTTGATTTGAAGCAAATGAAAAGCTTTGCTGCGTTTGATTTTGGATATTCGTTTGTGGCAAAAGGCAAAAGGATTTTGGTGATTGAAAATCTTGATAAAAACGTATTGCCAAACACAAAAATCACAGCCGATATAATAACGCTCACAACAAGCCCGAAAATTCATTTGCACGACATAAAAAAGATTACTGATGCGCCTTTAATTATTGCCGATGCAACCAACAAAAACTACCTGCTGAAACGCTGGAAAACAGAAGCGCAGGAACTGAACCTGCACCTGCATGATGTAATGGCAGATGGGGCGTTTGTTACGCAAGAATAATGTTCGATTTGGAGGTTTATATTAGACCTCTCCCCCATCACCTCATCAACGTTACACTTCCTTTATTCTGCACGGTTTTACCGTTGTAAAACACAATGTAAGTGTGATACACATACACGCCCGCAGGTTGCGCTTCCCCTCCGTAGTAGCCGTCCCAGCGCGGGTTTGCGCTCTTTTCGCTGAACACAAGTTCTCCCCAGCGGTTGAATACATTCAAATCAATTTCCTTGATTTTCTGTCCGTAAATTTCAAAGAAATCGTTGCTGCCATCTCGGTTGGGCGAAAAAACATTCGGAACATAATACACCGTATTCGGGTCATAGTTTACTTCCACATACACATCGGCAGAAGCGGAGCAGCCCGTTTGCGCATCGGTGTAGGTGGCGGTAAAAATTGTGCTGCGCAGCGCAAAAAATTTGGGAATGCTGCAATTGCTGCAACTCAGATTATCCGTTGGCGACCATTGATAATTGCCACCCGTGCTGCCGCTTGCTGCTGCAAACAACTGAACTGTTGTAGCCAAATCAACCATCGTATCGGGGCTGACGGTCATGCCGATTTGCTGCACCGTTACATTCAGCACATAATCCGCAGCGCACTGTCCCGCATCGGGTGTGAATGTGTAAATACCGTTTTGCGTATTGCTGATAGCGGCAGGCTGCCACGCGCCCGAAATACCGTTTTGCGAAGCAGCAGGAAGCGCAGGTGCGTTTTTACCGTAACATAACGTAAAGCTGTTGCCGAACGCAAATTGCGGAGCGGAAAAATTCAACACACTGACAGTTTGCGTTGCCGTGCTGCTGCATCCGTTCGCATCGGTTGCCGTTACGGTGTAGTCGGTAGTTGCCGTTGGCGAAACGGTAATCATAGCTGTTGTTTCACCGCCATTCCATTGGTAAATATTTCCTCCGTTTGCCGTGAGCGTAACCGTTCCGCTTTCGCACAAAACAGTTTGCGAAGCCGCGATGCTGATAGCTGGCAACGGATTTACATTCACGCTCACGCTTGCTGTTGCCGTGCAGCCCGTTTGCGCATCGGTAGCCGTTACCTGATACGCGGTTGAAGTTTGTGGCGAAACATTCTGCGATGCACCCGCGCCCAAACCATTTGACCAAACATAGCTGTCTGCCCCGCTTGCCGTAAGCGCGGAAGATTCGCCCGCGCAAACAGTCGGTGGATTGGCGGTTGCCGTAACATTCAAAATTGCAGCCGTATTCACCGAAACATTTACACTCGCATTGCTGCTGCAACCATTAGCGGTTACGGTTACGGAATAAACGCCCGCTTGCGATGTTTGAACGTTTGCAACAACAGGGTTTTGCTGCGCGGAAGAAAAACCATTCACCCCGCTCCACTGATATGTTGCATTGGGCGTAGCGTTCACGCTCAAATTCAAATCGCTGCCTTCACACAAAGGCGCGTTATAGGAAGCAGCAACTGCGGGAAGCGGATTTACCGCAACATTCACGCTTGCATCTCTGCTGCAACCAGCGGCAGTTACCGTTACGGAATACGCACCTGCCGCGTTCAAACTAACACTTGTTAGTTGCGGATTTTGCTGCGATGAAGAAAAACCGTTTGCCCCGCTCCAAGTGTAAGCTGCTCCGACAGTTGCATTAACGTTTAAATTCAAATCACCGCCTTCGCAAACGGGCGAATTGCTTGTTATATTTACCGTTGGCGAAGGATTGACAACCACATTCACGCTTGATGTAGCATTGCCGCAACCCGGCACACTTACCGTTACCGAATAATTTCCCGCATGGGCAGTTGATGTGTTATTGACAGAAGGATTTTGCTGCGCGGAAGAAAAACCGTTCGCTCCGCTCCAACTGTATGTTGCATTCGTAGAATTATTTACCGAAAGATTGAGCGTTTGCCCTTCGCAAATCGGGCTGTTGGCAGATGCCGTAGCCGCAGGTGGCGTATTTACCGAAACGTTTCCCGTGCCTGTACTGCTGCAACCGTTGGCAGTAACGGTAACGGTGTATGTTCCCGCAGCGTTGGCGGTCGCGCTTGTGATAACAGGGTTTTGTTGTGAAGATGAAAAACCGTTCGCACCGCTCCATAAATATGTTGCGCCCGCAGTGGCATTTACGCTTAAATTCAAATTCTGCCCCGCGCAAACAGGACTGTTACTTGAAGCGTTCACCGTTGGCGCGGGATTGACGGTTACATTGGTTGAACCGCTTGCCGTGCAACTGCTGCCTACGCTTACCGTTACCGTGTAATTTCCCGAAGCGGCAGTTGCGGGGCTTGCAATGGTCGGGTTTTGCTGATTGGACGTAAAGCCGCTTGCACCGCTCCAACTGTATGTTGCGCCCGCAATATTATTTACGCTCAAATTCAGCGGTTGCCCTGCGCACACGGGGCTGTTGGACGAAGCCGTTACTACAGGCGGATTGGTGATAATCACATTCACGCTTGATGTGGCGGTGCAGCCGTTCCAATCCAAAATCGTAACCGAATAAGTTCCCGCTTGCGCGGTTGTAACATTCGGAATGTTCGGGTTTTGCTGTGTGGACGAAAAGCTGTTCACTCCGCTCCAAGTATAGCTTTGCACCTGCAACGGAGTGGCGGTAAGGTTCAGCATTTGCCCTTCGCAAATCGGGCTGTTGCTTCCTGCCGTAAGATTTTGCACAGCATAAATCAACACATTCACCGAAGCCGTTGCCGAGCAGCCGCTGTTATTCGTAACGGTAACTGTGTATATTCCGCTCACAGACGAAGTTGCATTCGGAATAGAAGGATTTTGCTGCGATGAAGTAAAATTATTCACCCCGCTCCATTGGTAAGTTGCGCCAGCAACGGTTGGTGTATTGAGCTGCAAGGTATTTCCTGCGCAAAAGGGCGCGTTGGAAGATGCGGAGATAACGGGCGATGTACAGGCTTCAAACTTTGCAAGAAAAGCCGCATTGTTATTGTTTAATGTAGGCTGATACGTTCCTGCTGTGGCAATACCCGAAGGTGAACCTGCTGTTCCGCAAAGGTAAACACTGCCCAAAGTGCCGAAAGCGCAATCGAATCCCATATCGTATTCTGAACCGCCATAGTAAGTGCCCCACGCTTGCAGTCCGTTGGTGTTGAACAGCGAAAGAAATGCGTTTGACGTGCCTGCCAGCGCGGGCTGATGCGAACCTGCAGTAGCAATTTGGTTGGGCGAAGTCGTGTAGCCGGAAACCAGCATTTCGCCCGTAGAAGAAACCTCTATTCCTTTTAGCGATTCAATTCCCGAACCACCGTAGTAAGTTCCCCAAATTCTTTGCCCGTTTGTGCCGTTCAGCTTGAATAAATAGCCGTCATTACTTGCCGTATAATTTTGCTGATGTGTTCCGGTGGTGGCAATGCCGGCAGTGGAAGTTGTTTGTCCGAACGCATACACATTGCCCGAACCATCCACTCCGCACGAAAAGAGATAATCGTAATCTGCACCACCATAATATGTTCCCCACTGCCGCACGCCATTGGAATTAAACTTTGCCACAAAGCCATCTACAATCAGGTTGAATGTAGGTTGGTGTGTACCTGCCGTAGCTATGCCGCCTGCCGAAGAAGTGCTGCCGCAGAGATATACATTTGCCCCCGAAGCATCCAACGCCACATCGCCCGGGCGGTCATCCCTGTTGCCTCCGTAATAGGTTGACCAAACGCGCTGCCCGTTAGTGTCGAATTTAGCCAAAACACAATCCTGACCCGTTCCGCCACCGTGAGAAGTTTGGTGCGCGCCCGGACTGCCAAACACAGCAGTTGTAGAAGACGCATAGCCGCACACATATAAATTACCTGCCGCATCCACCGTTCCTGCGTTGCACACATCCGCGTTTGCGCCCCCGAAATACGTTCCCCACTGCCGCACGCCATTGGCATCAAACTTGGCAAGAAACATATCGCTTGCGTTACCATTGAGCGCGCTCT
>CAZYXR010000001.1:6850-55376 GCA_964650845.1 uncultured Chitinophagaceae bacterium | reverse complement strand
GCCGAAGCGATGCCCGATACAGATTGGGTCATACCCACTACATAAACAAACGCATTGCCGTCCACTGCGCAATCAACGGTTCGGTCGGAAAACGGACCACCGTAATAAGTTGCCCAAATCCGCTGCCCGTTGCCGTTGAATTTTGCCAAAAAACCATCGCTGCCGCCCTGCCCGAGAATGGTTTGGTGCGCACCGCTTGTTGCCATATTGTTGGCAGCCACACCTCCCGAAACGTACACATTTCCCGCACCATCGGATGCACAGCTTGTAAAATCGCCTCCGTTTGCATAGTAATATGTTCCCCACAGCCTCACGGGCGGGTCAATGCGCAGGGGCTTGGCTGCATCGTATTTTCCCGTAACGGAAATGCCGACCACATTTCCTTTCACCACCCAGTGCGCGGCTACTTCTTTTTCTTCCTGAAAAACTTTCAGCGCGCCTTCGGCAATTTCACCGTAAGGCGTTTTAAGCAACAGCCGTCCTTCTTTATCGGTTGAAATTTTCGCGCCTTTGATGCGCATTTTTATTTGGCGGAAATCGGCATGAGGATGAACAATAAAATCGTATTCCAAGCCGCTGTGCGCACCTTCGTAAAATTTCAAATCAATGCCTTCGTAAATGTTTTTGTAAGTGATGTTACGATAGCTTTTTACAAACATAACGGAGTCAATGCCGAGTGGCGTGTTGTAAAAATTTTCGTAAAAATCCATCGCTTCACCTTTTTCAATCTGCACATCGGGGCTTGCGCGCAGCCAGTCAATATCCACGCGGTAAATTCCGATGCTGTCGGGTTGCTTTTCCGAAGGAAAAAGCGGGTCGCTTTCGGTGTAAGAAATAACGCGCTTGATTTGATATTGCAAGCCGTTTTGCTTCATGTAATATTCAAAACCGCCCTGTGCGCCCGAAAACAGCACATCGGGTCGCGGCTGCCAGTGTTGGTTTTTTACCTGCCCTTTGTTTTCGGTGAAAAAAAATTCTGCCTTCATTACAGTAGCATGAAGCAGCAGAAAGGCAATGCCGAAAGTCAGTGAAATGTAAGATTTGCGTTTATTCATAAGCGAAATTGTGGCTGAAAAAATTATGGCTGCGATTTGACAATCCGCCTGTGAATGTTGTGTTGTTTTTCATCCGTTACCGTAACGATGTAAATGCCGTTGCTCCATTCCGTTGTGTTGATTTGAGCGGGTTTATCTGTTTGCAAAAACAAAGTTTTGTTCAGTAAAATTTTGCCGTTTATATCCATAACCGTAACCGTAAATTCGCCCTGTTTTTCGGTTGAAAAATTCAGCACATCCTGCACGGGAACAGGATAGAGATTCAGCAATTCCTGTGCAGGGTTCAGCGCGGTTATACCTGTGCTGATGCTGCACAAGCCGCTGATTTGCTGCGGTGCGGGAACATCGGTGTCCGCGCTGCCAAGTCCCAACTGCCCGTTGCTGTTCACGCCAAAGGATTTTACATTGCCGTCTGCGGATACAAAAAAAGAATGATTGTAGCCCGCAGCAATGGCAACAATATTATCCAAACCCTGCACTTTCACGGGGTAATTAAAATCGGTATAATCGTCCGTCCCCAATTGCCCAAAACCGTTGATGCCACAGGCATAAACGCTTCCGTCCTGCAAAAGAAAAAGCGAGTGCGATTCGCCCGCAGCTATTGCTTTTACGTTTGAAAGTCCTTCCACTTTTTTCACCAGACTTCGGTTAGCGTTTGTGCTGTCGCCCAACTGCCCGTACAGGTTGTGTCCGCAAGCCCAAACCGTGCCGTCATTTTTCAGAAAAAGCGTGTGGTAGCCCGAAGTGGAAATGTCTTTTACATCCGAAATGGTTTCAATCAGTCGCGGCTTTATGGAAATGGAGAAAGCCGTGTCGCCAAACTGCCCGTAGCTTGCTTGCCCCGCGCCCCACACCCTGCCGTTTTTATCAAGGATAATGGCGTGTGCGTAGCCGCCATCGGCTTTGGCGGCATTGGTCATGCCAACCATATTCGCAACGGAAGAAATTTTTGTTGTTTGAATGGTGTTGATGCCCAATTGCCCGTATCCGTTGTTGCCGCAAACTTTCACGCTGTCGTTTGCCAAAACGAAATAGGAATTTGCCGAACCTGTTCCTATGCTTACTGCGTTGGTGATGTTTTTCACTTCAACGGGTGCAGTGCGGTCGGTGTTTGTGCCATCGCCAAGCTGCCCGTAAAAATTGTTTCCGAGCGAAAATACTTTGCCGTTACTGAGCAGAAAAAGCGTGTGATAGCCACCCGCAGAAATAGCTTTGACGGTTACGCCCACAGGCAGCGAAAGGCTGAATGAAGCGGGTATATTGCTTGCAGCAGGAACTTGATTGTTGGGTTTTCCACCGCAATAACGCAAGGATTTGAAATCGTTGCAAACGAAAAAGCTGTGCGCATCGCCAGCGGAAACCGTTTGCGCCAACACGCCCGACAGCGCGGAGGTGGCTAATGAAAATGCAAGTAAATGTTTAAGCATAGTTTGAATTTATTACCGTTGAATGATGATTTTTTATGAAAGACTGTTGAATGATTAAATTACAGACTTTCCATTTTACAAGTGCGAAGATATACAGATAAGGTATTCCTGTTTTGCAAAAAAGTATAGTATTCTTACTAAGCAAGGAGGGGGGCATTACAAATCAACCCTGATATTCCCCGAACAATTCCCTTAATGAATTTGCAATTTCACCAAGAGTACAATGCTGCTCAACAGCATGAATTACATGCGGCATAATGTTACTTCCATCAGTTGCGGCAGACTGAATTGCTTTCAAACTTTTTGCTGCTTCGGCTGCATTACGGTTGCTGCGCAACTTTGCCAATTTTTCGCTTTGCATTACGCGAATCGAATCATCAATTCTGAATGGCTCGGGCTGCACACTTTCAGCTTCGGTAAATTTATTTACACCCACAATTATCTTCTCCCCGTTTTCAATTCCCCGTTGATAATTGTATGATGCGCGGGCAATTTCTTCCTGCATAAAACCCTGTTCGATTGCGCTTACCGAGCCGCCCATTGCATCAATGCGTTCAATGTATTTCCATGCTTCGGCTTCAATTTCATTGGTAAGATGCTCAATAAAAAAAGAACCTGCAAGCGGGTCAACGGTATCTGTTACGCCACTTTCATAGCCGATAACTTGTTGTGTACGCAAAGCCAATTTTGCTGCTTCGGCAGTAGGCAAACTCAATGCTTCATCAAATCCATTTGTGTGTAGTGATTGTGTGCCGCCAAGTACAGCAGCCATTGCTTGTAGCGACACACGCACAATATTATTTTGCGGTTGTTGAGCAGTAAGAGTGCTGCCACCGGTTTGGGTGTGGAAGCGTAGCATTTGAGCGCGAGCTTCGGTTGCACCTAATTGTTGTGTAATTTTTGCCCACATTCTTCGCGCTGCGCGAAATTTTGCCACTTCTTCAAAAAAGTTGTTGTGTGCATTAAAGAAAAAACTTAATCGCTGTCCAAATTTATTGATGTCTAAGCCCTTTTCGATAGCAGCTTTGCAATACGCTTTTCCGTTGCTTAGGGTAAATGCAATTTCTTGTACTGCTGTTGAGCCCGCCTCGCGAATATGATAGCCGCTTATAGAGATTGTGTTCCATTTCGGCACTTCTTTATTGCAGTATTCAAAAATGTTGGTAATGATGCGCATGCTTGGCTTGGGTGGATAGATATAAGTGCCACGCGCAGCGTATTCCTTCAGTATATCATTTTGAATGGTGCCATTCAGTTTTTTTATATCGGCACCTTGTTCTTTTGCAACAGCAATGTATAGTGCAAGCAAAATATATGCTGTTGAATTGATGGTCATAGAAGTAGATACATCTTCTAATTTTATGCCATTAAAAAGTGTACGCATATCTTCTATAGAATCAATGGCTACACCTACTTTTCCTACTTCGCCTTCTGCCAGTGCATGGTCGCTATCGTAGCCTATTTGCGTGGGTAAATCGAAAGCTACACTTAAACCCATTACGCCTTGCTGCAATAAATAGTGATAACGCTTGTTGCTTTCTTCGGCAGTAGAAAAACCTGCATACTGGCGCATTGTCCAAAGTTTGCTTCTATACATTTCGGCATGAACACCGCGTGTAAATGGAAACTCGCCCGGTTGTTCATTGTTGCTTATCGGCTCGTAAACTCTTTTTACTTCTATCCCCGAATCGGTAGTAAATTTTTTAGCCATGAATGTTTGGTATCAAAAGATTTAATGTGCAAAGCCATCTTGCGTTTCGAGGTGATTGAATTAAAATAACTCGCGCCCTTCTGCTTTTAAGTAATCTAATGCCTGTTGCGTTGGTAGCGGCATGTTTGCATTACCTATGGCTTGTAAAATATAGCGGCTCAACTCTTGTGCCGAAGCATCGCTTGCTACCTGTGCGCTAATAAGGTTTATGGTTTTTATGATTTCGTCTTTTGATTGCACAATCAAACTCCAAGTATTGTCGCTTACATATACTTGCTGCGAAAGATTGTGTTCAAACTCGGCACGCACAGTTTTTACAATGGCATATTGCAATTCCTGGCTAATCATATCGGGCTCGATGCAGCGCGAGATAAGTGAGTAGGGAGAAATTCTTTCTAAAAACAATGCCAACCGCTCGTAGGCCTGCAGACGTAGTATTTTCATGTCTTTGCTATCGCGCAATTTAAGGTCGAGCATTTTTAGTTCTAACTCTTTACGCGATTGTTGTTTTAGCATAAAATATGCCGTAAGAAAAACCAGTGTTGGCGGAATTGTTAAACTCAAAACGTCTATCAAATATTCGAAATTCATTTTCTCTTTTTAGTTTGAAACGGCAAATGTAATTGTATGTTGTGATTATTATTTGCAGAATTACGGAATTGCAATTTACAGATTGAATAACAGGTTTGTTGAAAGCAGATGTAAAAAACAAAACCTTCCGGAAATTTCTTTCCAGAAGGTTTGTGCTTCAATCTACTTTGTTGAGTTTTTGCTTATGCAATTTTTACTTCCACAGCAGCCTTTGGTTTTTCTTCTTCGGGTTTTGGAAGCGTAACTTTTAAAATTCCGTTTTCATACACCCCTGCAATTTTCGAAGCATCAATGCGCTTAGGCAAAGTGAAACTTCTTGAAAAACTTTGATGGCCAAATTCTTTACGAGTGTATTTTTCGCCTTCAGTTTGTTGCTCGCCACTATGTTCGCCAGCAATGGTAAGTGTGTTGTCTTCCACTTTTACCGAAAAACTTTCTTTGCTAAAGCCCGGTGCTGCAACTTCAATTTGGTAGCTCTCGGCTGTATCTTTGATGTTTACCAAAGGCGCGTTGCGATACCATTCGCTGTTTAATGCAGCCGGCACATTGTCATTGAAAATACTTTCAATAAAGTTTGAAAAATTAGGAACGTTTTGTGTGTGTAGCGGTCTGAAATTTAATGTTCTCATGATTATTGTTTTTTTATCTGAAACAAAATTGTTTACGCTTCACCTTTTCTCAAATGCAATGCCAGAGCGCATTTGCCGCCACTTTGGCGTTTTGCTATCGTTTTTATATGACAACTTTTCTGAATGTTTTGTTTTTGCATGAAAAAATTTCAGGTGCAATAAATGAAGTTGTAATTGATAAGTTTACCTGATAGAAATGAAAGACAACTTCTCGCTTCAATCAGATAAGTATTTGCTCTATCGCCCAAGCTATCCGGCTGAGTTGTTTTCGTTTTTATTATCGCAACTGCACAATCGCAAAGCAGCATGGGATTGCGGCACTGGCAACGGCCAAATAGCTGCGGAACTCGTATATTTCTTTGATAAAGTTTATGCAACAGACATCAGCGCACAGCAAATAGAAAATGCTGCTCTAAAACAGAATATTATTTACAGTGTGCAGCCTGCGGAGGCAACAAATTTTGCCGCAAATACATTTGATTTAATTACCGTAGCGCAGGCGATTCACTGGTTCGATTTTGAAAAATTTTATACTGAGGTAAAACGTGTTGCAAAGCCTAAAGCCATCATTGCAGTTATCGGGTATGGCTTGATAAAAACCTTTGATGAGGCAGATGCTGTAATTGAGGATTTCTACTACAATAAACTTGGTTTGTTTTGGGATGCCGAGCGCAAATACATTGATGAAAATTATCTTACAATTCCTTTTCCGTTTCAGGAAATTAAAGTATCGAAATTCAGCAACGAATTGAATTGGAATTTTGAACACATGATTGGATATTTAGGCACTTGGTCGGCAGTAAAACATTACACCAAAGCAAAAGGAGAAAACCCGATAAACTTAATTGAACAAAAACTAAAACAATGTTGGGGTAGTGAAACTCGCAAAGTGAAATTTGATATTTTATTGCGCATTGGAAAAGTTCATTAGCGAACAGCTTCCACTACAAAACCTTTCTTTCTCAATCGCTCAATTACACCATTTGCACCCGGTAAATGCAGCGCGCCCACAGCGGCAAAAACAGATTCTTTTTTCATGAATACTTCAATGCGTTGCGCCATAATTTCATTGCGATTATCGAGCAAGGCTTTTGCTAATTTTTCGGGCATTGGGTTTCGGTTGTTGAGAGCCAAAAGGCTATCTAATTTTCCAGCAGAATAGTAGTGAGTTAGCGAGTCGTTTTCATTTAGCTCGTTTTGTTGCTTGCTCAATTCTGCCGAAATCATTTCGGCTTGTTCTTGGTATGTAAGCGATTGCAATGCGCTTAACTGCTCGGCAACAGTTTCTATACCCAGTAGTTTTTTCTTTTTCGTTTTGGCATGTTGCATAAGGAACAAGTCAAGCGGTAACGAGCTATCTTTGCCCAAGCCGGCTTGTTCCAGTAAGGCAATCAAAACTATTGGTTGGATGTTATCTAACATCTCTAATGGAAATCCTATGAAGTTTCCCAGTAACGAATCAAGAGTATGAAATTCTTTTTCGGAAAACAATGAACGTAAAGTAGAACCATCTGTCATCATCAAACTCATTAGTAGGTTGATGTCAATACTGTTGTCATCCATCAGCAATTCCATAGCAAAAGCATCGCATTGCTCTATTTTGTTTTTTGCTTGTTCACTGAAAGTAAAAGCTCGGCTATCTGTAGTGTGCATGGTGCCGAAAAGGTATGATGGTTGCTTGGAATTTTCGTGGGTAATTTTCCATAGCAAACCATCATACTGAGCATGAATTATTGCAGGCAGCAAGAACAGACTAACAAAAAATAATCTTTTCATTACTGCAAAAGTAATTTGCTGATCAATGCGCGCCAACTTTCTCTATATCGGGTATGGCAATTAGCTCTACCTTGATGTTGTTTGGTTCAGCACGGTGATTTTTAAACTCGTGAATAATTTCCAGCACGTCATAATCAATGTTTATTGATTTAGAGCCATCAATAATTACTGTGCAATTTTCTGGCAGGTTGCTGAGCGTTAGTTGAATGCTTCCTTTGTTCAAGAAGGTTACTTCTTCAGATAATGTTAGCCTTATTACTTCGCCTTCTTTGGCATCTTCTTTTTTATAGAAGTATGAATGCTTGTAGTTTTTGCGAAGAATAAAATAGATGGCAACCACCATGCCTATTCCAATGCCTTTCAATAGGTCGGTGTAAAGAATTGCTACCACTGTGGTAACAAAAGGAATGAACTGCTCCCAGCCCAATTTATACATGCCTTTGTAAAGCGAAAGATTAGATAGTTTGTATCCAACCAACAATAAAATTGCGGCAAGAGACGCAAGTGGAATGTAATTAAGAAATGCAGGAATCAATATTGCCGACAATAACAATATTACACCATGTGTAATGGTTGCCAATTTTGTTCTGCCTCCCGAGTTTATGTTTGCAGAACTTCTTACAATTACTTGAGTTATTGGTAAGCCACCAATTAAACCAGAAACGATATTGCCTACACCCTGAGCTTTTAATTCTCTGTTTGTAGGTGTGTTGCGTTTAAATGGATCTAACTTGTCGGTAGCTTCTACGCTTAACAAGGTTTCTAAACTTGCTACAATAGCCAAAGTGAAAGCAATTTTATAAATCTCTAAATTTGAAAATTGGCTAAAATCGGGCAGCTTAAAGAAACTCAAAAACTCCGCTGGGTTTGATGCAACCGGTAATTGAACAAGATGTTCGCCTTTCATTTCAAATTCAGGAAAAGCACCTGCAAAGAACAAGTTAAGGCCCACGCCTGTAAGCACTACAAACAATGCACCCGGCACAAATTTGAAGAGTTGAATTTTCTTCATAAAAGGCCTATCGAACAGCAGCAGCATGGCAACAGAAACGAGGGAAATTATCACCGCTCCTTTGCTATGAAACTTTACTGCATAGTACAATTCGGTAAATGTGTTATGACCGTCTTTTTGATCGAAATCCATATCGCCCATAAAGTCTTTATCGTATCCAAATGCATGAGGAATTTCTTTTAAAATCAAAGTGATACCAATGGCTGCCAGCATTCCTTTTATTACAGAGGATGGAAAGTAGTAACCAATAATTCCTGCTTTTAAGAAACCGGCTATTAGTTGAATAAATCCAGCTACCACTACTGCCAGCAAAAATGCTTCGAAACTTCCCAACGATTCGATAGCGCCAAGCACAATTACCACTAAGCCTGCTGCCGGGCCGGCAACTCCAAGGCTGGAGCCGCTTAAAGCACCCACTACAACCCCACCAATCATTCCCGCTATGATACCCGAGAACAACAAATCGGGACGCCCCGTAGATGCCAAAGCAACGCCTAAACACAGCGGTAATGCCACTAAATATACTACCAGCCCCGCAGGTAAGTCATATTTTATTTCTTTAAAAAATTGCTTCACTTTATTGTGTGTTTTATGCTATTGAGTCAAAATTGAATTTGTAAACACCATCCATTTGCGAGTTGTCGCCAACGGTAACGTCAAGGTCTTTTAGTATGCCGTTTTCAATATCATAAACCAAGCCATGAACTTGCAAAAACTTGCCTTGTTCCCATGCGCCTTGAATGATGGATGTTTTGCTTAGGTCATAAACTTGCTCTTGAACATTTACCTCTACCATCCTTCTTTGTTTGTCTCTTAGTGTTGGTAGTGCGTCAATTTCATCTTTGTGTAGGCGATACACATCCTTAATGTGGCGAAGCCAGTTATCAATAATGCCTACTTGGTTATTTTCTAAAGCGGCATTTACGCCTCCGCAACCGTAGTGGCCGCATACAATTACATGGCTAACGCCTAACACATTTACAGCGTAGTCCAACACGCTTAACATGCTCATGTCGGTGTGTACTACCATGTTGGCTATGTTGCGATGTACAAATATTTCGCCCGGTTGAGTACCTGTAATTTCATTTGCCGGAACGCGGCTATCTGAGCATCCAATCCAAAGTATTGGCGGCTTTTGCCCTTTCGAAAGTTTATTAAAATATTCCGGATCGTCTTTTAGTTTTTGTGCAACCCACAATTCATTATTCTTGAAAATTTCTTGATATATTTTTGGCATTGTTCTTAGTTTTTTTTGATTGATAAAATACTCCAACACATTGGAGGTTATGCTCGCGAAAGCATCAATATACATCACTCAGCTTGCCAAACACTATTGTTGCAGGTATGATTGCCGAGTAATAAAACTAAGAAAAATTCGGAGGAGGAGCTTCGGGTAAGGAGTGGTAGGATGTAATAAGAAAAGAATTGGCGAGGGTAAAAGCTATAGATATTTGTTGATGATTTGCTAAGTTAAAATCGTTATGATGCGTATTGTAAAAAGGCAATTGCTTGCCTCCTTCTTTGTGTTCCTTTTCCTCTTCTTCGGGCTCTACAAACATTGTTATTGCGGTAGTGTTTTGTGTTACCAATAGCACATACACATGCGAGAATTGACAGAAGGTCATCAACGAGATAAAAAAAAGTATGAAGCTTTGTTTTAGGAACTGCAATAGTTTTTATTTTGAGTTTGCAATGTTACACTATTGTGCTTTTGCATAAAGCTAATTTTCGCAAAAAAATTTATTGGCAATAAATTACAATGCCAATGCTGCAATGGTTTCAACGGGATTTGCCGATGCAAAAACGGTGTTGCCGGCAACTAAAATACCGGCACCGGCAGCTTTCAACAAAGGTGCATTTTGCAATGTTACTCCTCCATCTACTTCAATAACTGCGTTGCTGTTTGTAGTGTTTATCATTGCTTTGGCTTCGCGCACTTTTTCTATGCTGCGCTCAATAAATTTTTGCCCGCCAAAACCAGGGTTTACACTCATTATCAATACTACATCGAGCAAATGGATTACTTCGCTTAACACACTAACCGGAGTTGCGGGGTTTAGCGCCACACCGGCAGTGCAGCCGGCATTTTTAATCTGATGAATCAGTGAATCTAAATGCAGATTTCCCTCAAAATGCACTGAAATATTATCGGCTCCAGCTTGCTTAAATTGTGTGATGTAACGCTCGGGTTTTTCAATCATTAAATGCACATCGCAAAACTTTTTGGTGTCTCTGCGAATAGCCTGCAACAGCGGAAAGCCAAAAGAAATGTTTGGCACAAATACCCCATCCATCACATCAATATGAACCCACTCTGCGCTGCTTTGGTTTAGCATTTCTACATCCTTGCCTAATTGCAAAAAGTCGGCACTTAATACAGATGGTGCTACAATTGTTTTACCCATGTTGCGAAAATATATTTATTCGTGAAGCAGTATTGAGTTCTCTTCAAAATTAGCATTTTACCCCAACCCTTTTTTATACTCCGAGGGTGTTTGCCCTGTAATGTTTTTGAAAATATTATTGAATGAAGATTTTGAGTTAAAGCCACTATCGAAAGCAATAGCAAGTAGTGTAAGATGGTCGTAGTTGGTGTTGGCTGCTTTCTTTTTAAACTCTTCTACCCTGTATTCGTTTACAAAATTGAAGAAGTTTTTGTGTAAACCATTATTGATAATAAAAGTAAGATGATGCTTTTGAATATTCACCCTGCCCGATAGTTCTTGAATGGTTAATTCGGGATTCAAGAAAGGTTTGTCGGTATCCATAAACTCCAACAAGCGTTTAAGCATTCGGTGCATGTCTTCGTCATTCACCAAAGGTTTTTTTACCACATCGGCAGCAGGCTGCGTTTTGTTTTGCTCTTCATCGGCAATGTTTTTTTCTAAGTCTTCGCTTGCTTTGATGTTGTTTTCCTGTAAAATGTTTTTTAGCTCAGTGGTGGCTGTTTGCATGTCGGTTTTTTCGGGTAGTTCGTTGTGATAGGTGCTAAACTCATTGCTTGAGTTTTTGAACAACCCCTTTTGTTTTAAACCAAAAAAACTGATGGCATAAGCCAGAAAAATCAATCCCATGCCCGACAGTAAATCTACATCAACCATTTTTTTGTAGCCTACCGCATTTAAGCCTCCTGCCACAAGATAAATGCCGTTTGTGGCAATAAAACAAATATTGATAAACCGCAGCCAGTATATTCGCTGCCTGCCCGATTCGAATGAAAACTTGTGGCGAAAGTTTTTGAGGAAATTGCGAATTTGAATTGAAGTAAGCGAAGCGTACACCACCACCGATGTAACTATGCACACTGCAAAAAGCATCCGCACCCACAGGTACTCGTCATTACCCAAAAAGTTATCTTCTTCAAACGAAACCCGCTCGCGGAAGTATGCGAAGTACAAAAAAGTGAAAACAAAGAATGGCGCAAAATGCTTGAAATCAATAAGCCTGAATCGCGCATCTTCATCGGTAAGAAATCGTGTATAGAGATACAAGAATGGGCCAAAGGTAAAAGGTATCAAGCCGGTGGCAAACTCGGCATCAAAATACTCATCGTGATACATTTTTAGTATCAGCACCAAAAATTTTAATGCAATAGCCAATAACCACCAAATAAGCACACGCTCGTGTGTAGCCTTGCGTTTTCGGCTAAAAATAACCAAAGCCGCAAACACGCACTGCGAAAATCCTATGTATAGTAAGCCTTCGTTCACTATTGGTAATTATTGCTTGGCTGCAGACGATTTTAAATTTAGGAAGTTTTACAACTCCAGGTTTCATTCATCATCAGTTTTGTGTTGTTCGCTATCTCATTTTGAAAAAGCGGTTTGGCACTGCCAATTATATGTGTCAATTTGATTATAAGCCATTCATTATTGTGTTTCATATCCAATAACTTTATTTCTTTTTTACAATTGCATCCATCAGCTCGGGCGATATTGCTCTTGTCCAAGTTTTGGTGCGGCTCAAAAACCACAATATCCACCAATGCCCGCGCACGCGTAGCTCGCCCTGCTCGTTAATCCACATTTTACCGCGATACACATTGCCATTTTCAAAGTTATAAATTCTACCTCCTTCCCATTCATTGTCGCCTCTGTCAAATCTGTAATCTTCTAATATATTCAAGCCAATCAACTTGCGCGAACGCAGTTTAGTATCGTTGTTCATCACATCTCTGCGCGGTGTTTCGTATTCATCCAGCGAATCGGCCATCCACACAATTTTGCCGCGCACTACATGCTCCATGTCTTCATAAATGAAAATCACCAAGTCTTTCTTTTCATTTATCCAATAGCCGTAAATTTTGCCATTATCTTTTTTGGCAAAAATGCTCAAGCTACACATCAGCAACAATAAAAAACAAACATACTTCTTTAACATATAGAACTTTTCACGCTTTATAATTTGTTTGCCAAAGGTCGCATGGAATTCGCATAGTAGGTTTTTATTTCGTAAAGATATTGCTTTAACTATGCTCTTTTCGCGGTACAAATGTAGCTATTCGGACATTCCATTTCACCGAAACAAGTCTAAACTTCTTAAAGGTAGGCACAAATAAACGAAGTTAAATAGCTTGTAAAATATTCATATTCAATGCATTGCTAAATTTAGACTGTTTAAGAGGTGCGCATTCACCATGCCAAGCGATTGCCGCTTGCTACACCTTCACTTTTGTGTTGCAAAAAAAACAAACTTATGCAACAAGTATTCAACAGCATTCCACACAGTTACAAAGAGTTGAAAGCCGTAATTGAGGTAAAAAAGCACTCATCTTCTACCAACGAAAAGCAAAGTTTAGATGCCCTTGCATATCAAATGGCCGACATCGAATTTTGTTATACCGCGCTCAATAAGGTTTCACGCTCTTTTGCAGTAGTTATTCAGCAATTACCGCCCGAGTTACGCAATTCGGTTTGTATTTTTTACCTCACACTTAGAGGTTTAGATACCATAGAAGATGATATGAATGTGCAACTTGATGAGAAAATAAATCTGTTGCTCAATTTTTATAAAAACTGCGGCAACGAGCAGTTGCGCCTCGAAAATATGGGCGATAGCGAACATTATCGCCACCTTTTGCAGCATTACTACAAAGTGGCACGGGCTTTCAATGCCTTGGATGGAAAGTATCAACAAGTAATTACCGATATTACACGCAAAATGGGCGAAGGCATGGCGCACTTTGCACAAAACGATTTAAAAACCAAAAACGACTATGATTTATATTGCCATTATGTAGCAGGCTTGGTAGGCTATGGTTTGTCGGGGTTATTTTCAGCATCGGGTTACGAAGATTATAGGCTGAAACAACAATTTGAAATTTCAAATGCTATGGGTTTGATGTTACAAAAAACCAATATCGTGCGCGATTACAACGAAGATATGCTTCAAGGCAGAATTTTTTGGCACGAAGAAGTTTGGAAAAAATATGCCGAAAACTTTGAATGGTTTGCGCAAAACAGCAAAAGCCATTTGGCGCTTTCCTGTCTTAACGAAATGGTGTGCGATTCGCTGCAACATTTACCCGAGTGCATTGCTTATCTGCAATTATTAAAAAATCCATCGGTGTTTAGGTTTTGTGCTATTCCGCAGGTAATGGCAGTAGCTACCATGGCAGAGGTGTATAACAATCCATTAGTGTTTACCAGTGTAGTAAAAATACGCAAGCCGCTGGCAGCCGAAATGATGGTTTATACCAACACTTTGCAAGATGCCGAAGCATTTATGATAAAAGCGTTGGAAAAAATCGAAAACAAAACTGCTGCAAACACACCTTTTGCAAAAGAAATTCTTAATGCTGTAACAATAACCAAAGCAGCTATTCGCAACCCTGTGGTGTATAAATGGAAAGAAGTGCAAGAGCCAACACTTGAGCAAGTGGTGTTTTTTTAAAAGGCGTTGGTTTCGGATTTTAATTGACTGACAAATAGGGAGGAGCGACAAAAAAGTTTAACCCAACAGCAATTGGCAAACACGAAAGAATTAAATGTATGCAAGCACAGAACTCAACTTTTGATATTGCAATAGTAGGAGCCGGAGTGGCTGGAGCCGCACTTGCTGCATACTTGGGCAAACAAGGCATAAAAGTAGCGCTTATAGAAAAAGACTGGCGCGAGCAAGACAGAATTGTTGGCGAGCTATTGCAGCCGGGCGGTGTGCAACAGATTAAAGCACTTGGTTTAGAAAGTACATTGCTGGGTATTGATGCGCAAGAAGTAAACGGATACGCTCTTTTTAATTATAAGCAGCATATCACGGTTGCTTATCCTGAAAATGAAAGCAATGCAACCTTTACCGGAAGGGGTTTTCGCAATGGCAAATTTTTACAACAACTGCGAGCAGCCGCCCAAGCGCAGCCAAGTGTTGCCTGCATAGAAGCCGAAGCACTACAATTGATAACCCAAGCTAACGATGAAGAAACTGACTTGGAAGTCCAAAATCATAAAGTTGTAGGCATAGCAGTAAAGAATAAAAACTCCGAAAGTGCGTATTCCATTTTTGCAGAGCTTACAGTGGTTTGCGATGGTATTTTCTCAGTTTTTCGCAGCGAGCTTGCCGATGTGCAGAAAGACATCACCGGTTTTTTTCTAGGCTTGATATTAGAGAATTGTGTTTTGCCATTTCCAAATCATGGTCATGTTTTTACAGGAATAGAATCGCCATTTCTTGCATATCCTATCAGCAGCAACGAAGTACGCATGTTGATAGATTTTCCTGGTGCTGCGGCTCCACGCAAAGGCGCAGAACTGCAAAACTATCTGCTTAGTAATGTTTTAAACCAGCTACCCGAGTGTATGCACCCGTCTTTTCGGCAGGCGGTGGCAAATGGAAAATTCAAGGTGATGCCCAACCATTACATGCCCGCAAAACCCAAGCCGGCAGCTGGCGCAGTGCTAATTGGCGATGCGCTTAATATGCGCCATCCGCTTACAGGCGGAGGTATGACAGTTGCCCTTACCGATGTTCAATTGCTCGGCAATCAGTTAGTACAATATTTTAATAGAAAGGTAAAGAGTGCGTTTTTGCTACATCAGGCCGTAAACGAGTTTTATGCCTTTCGCCATCGCCAAGATGCCACAGTTAATATTCTTGCCAATGCTTTGTATAAAGTGTTTACGCATCCTCAACTTAGCGCAGCATGTTTCAATTATTTAAAACAGGGAGGTAAAAAATCGGGTCAGCCGGTTGCGCTGCTTTCTGCTATTTCGCGCAACCGTAGTTTATTGCTGCGCCATTTTTTTGCTGTGGCGATAGATGGCGCCACGAGTAATGTGTATGCCAAACCCAATGCAGCGGGTATTAAAGAGTCGTACAAGATGCTGAGTGATGCTGTTAGAATTGTTGCGCCATTGCTTGATAATGAGCACCCCGGCAAGGCAGAACAGATAGCATTATGGATAGGAAAAAAAGTTTTTTGACAGAAGGATTTGCATAGTAATTCTATACGATTACATTTGCAGCCCGTTTTAACGGAACGGGCGCATAGCTCAGCTGGTTCAGAGCATCTGCCTTACAAGCAGAGGGTCCGCGGTTCGAACCCGTGTGCGCCCACAAAAATTAAAGCTACCTTAGGGTAGCTTTTTTTTTAAAGTGTTTTTGCAATTGTGTTGATTTTGAACTCCAGCTATTTCTTCAACCTTATCGGCATCGAGAAATTCAAGAAATGTATTGGGTGAAACACTACCTGCCCGAGCGTATTAAATTCAATAGCCGGAAACGGAAGTTTTATAATGTTTAATGCCGCAAGAATCATGCGGCCGGTGCGGTTAGAGGTTTTAATTTTAGTAAGGTCGGCATCAATAGAAATGAAAAATTTTCGATAGCGTTTCACATCGTTTCTGTCCACCAGTTTTCCGTCTTTGTCTATCCAAGAATTATCAAAGCCGCCATACATGTTTCCGGCACCGTAGCCAATGGCTATGTTCAGCCACTTTGCATGTTTTTGGCTTTTAAAAAACGATGAAGTGTTGAAGCACAGCCAAGTATTTATGTTGTTGTAATCTTTAATAATTTTTTCGGCTACCGATGTGCCAAAAAGGTCGTTGGCGCGATTGCGCAGTTGCCCCCGAGGGTACTCTTGCAAGTGCAATGAATACTTTAGTTGAATGCGTTGCTCGTCCCAAAATGCAAACTGAATGGTGGCAAGAGCGGCACCTGCAAAGTTAGCAGCAAGGTCGCTGCCGCTGGCGCCCCATTTATCCGAAAAGCCATCCAACACCTCAATAGAAGAGATAAATACAAAACCTATTGCGCCCGAGCTAAGTGCTGCCGGTACACGTTTTACACCGCCCCAGCGTAGCATGTTGTAGGTGTAAACCGAAATAAAATATGGCGCAAAAGCGTGTCCGCATTTGTCTATTTGATTCCACTCTTTAGAGTCATCGAACCAATGGAATTTGCCGCGTGGATATTGTGCATACCAAATTCTATCGAGCCCTACCATTGCACCGGCAAACAAAACTGCCGAGCCGCCCACCACTCCGCCCACCCGAGCTTTGTTTAAAGTAGGGGAGCGATCTAACCAATGCGGTTTCTTGAGAATTGTTGGTGTGCTTGTAATGCTGTCCGATTGTGCATGGCTGTGCAGCACAATCAAAAGTAACACCACAAGTAAAAACACCTTTTGTTTCATGGTATTTTAGCCAAACATCGGTATGATATTAAATGCAATAAACTGCCCCGAAAAACCAACCAAATAACCTGAAAAAATATCTTTCGGTTCGTGGGCTTTTAATATCAAGCGTGCGCTGCCCACCATGCCGCCAATCAGTATTGCGGCAATCAATAGTAGTGTAAGATTAAAATCGGAAAAACGCACCAGTACCATTGTTAACCCTAAAAAGCAACCAGCGCCAATGGCATGAAGACTTACTTTTTGAAAAATATTGATAATGAAACCAATAAAAATGGCAATAGATGCCCCAAGCATCATGGTAGAAATCAATTCGTTTGCCAACACAGTGTTGGAGGTAGATGGGTGAAACAATCGGTAGGTCCACAAATAAAAAGTGGCGGTGGCTATGTATGGAATGATGCGTTCTTTGGTGGTTTCTAACTTCAGCGAGTCTATCATCTGCAACTTGCGCATCATCAGCAACCACACCGCTGGAAAAACGAAAGTGAGTACAAACACTAAAATCACCCACAGCGATTGCTGCTTAAAATCGAAGTTGCCAAACAGATGCGGGTTCGAAATAATGATTGTTGCGGTGCCATAGCTAGGAAACAACAATGGATGAAAAATATAGGAAATGAAATTTGCAATGAAACGCGACATACAAGCGCGAATATGAGAATTAAACCTCTGTAAAAAGTTGCAATCGCATTTTCTGGTTTTTATTTTCACATCATTAAGAAGCCGTATAAACTTTAAAGAGTGCTTTACCTTGGCAGTGCTGTGGTTGCAATGGTGGCAGGTTTCTGCACAAAGCAACTGCGCGATTATGAACGTAGCCTGCGGAGCGAAGTAGTCTCGAATAAAAGTTTAAACAGCTATAACGGTCTGCGACTTTGCGTTCGGGCGGGCTTTTTAGCACTAACCTTGATACGAAGAACCCACTTCAATTAGGCACAAAATTTTCTACGAAGCACGTTACCCAGCCTGACGCAAAACTGCGGTTAGGTGCTGACCGTATTCCTGTCGGTCGTTGATGAATTTTCGCTTTTTGCTATCGAAAGTTACTTAAAATAAAGTAAGTTTGTCAGTATAACTCTAAGGTTTATTGTCAATGAAAATAGTCTCATTTTTTGCAGGTGCTGGTGGTCTAGATTTAGGCTTTGAAAATGCTGGCTTTGATGTCGTTTGGGCAAACGAATACGACAAAGAAATTTGGGAAACATTTGAGAAGAACCATAAAAAAACGGTATTAGATAGAAGAAGTATTGTTGATATTCCGTCAAGTGAAGTTCCTGATTGTGATGGAATAATTGGTGGACCACCATGTCAAAGTTGGTCGGAAGCAGGTTCAAAACGTGGTATTGCAGATAAAAGAGGTCAGTTGTTTTATGAATTTATGCGAATACTTGCGGATAAAAAACCAAAATTCTTTTTAGCTGAAAATGTGTCGGGAATGTTGTTGCCTGCACACAAAGAAGCCTTGTCAAACATAAAGCAAATGTTTACAGATATTGGCTATGATTTGTCGTTTGAATTATTGAACGTGTCGGACTACGGAGTGCCACAAGACAGGAAACGAGTTTTTTTTATTGGTTACAGAAAAGATTTAGGAATTAAATTTCAAAATGCTGCATAAATGGATACCATTAAATTTCAAAACAAGGAATACAGAATACGGGAAATTGAATTGCCAGGATTGGGAATTGTTTTAATTTCTACAACGAATTTGAGTGATGCTTTAATGAATAATCGAAGTGATTACGTTTCAGATGTAGCACAAAATATTGATGAAGAAATTTACTTTTTTGTTGAAGAGAATGAAATTGAAATGGATGAAGTAGATTTAGCTAACTTAATTTGCCAGCAAGCAGTATGATTAAATTTCAATTTTTTCCAAGGTCTCAAGGTATAACAAAGCCGATTAAAGAGGTTATCTCTTGCTTTGAGAAGGAAGTAGATAAAATAAAATCACCTGATTTCAATTTATCAAGCAATGAAGTTTTGGAAGTAGTAAGACCACATTTAGAAAAATTTGGTTTTACATGTGAAACTGGAAAATCTAAAGAGAAAAAAATAAGTGTTCCCGTCCTATTTGGATATGATAATAAAATTGACAAAGCATTCAATGCAGATGCAGTAAGTAAGGATGGAAAAATAGTCATTGAAATTGAAGCTGGAAGAGCAACAGAAAACAACCAATTTTTAAAAGATATTTTTCAAGCCTGTATGATGTTTGAAGTTGAATATTTAGTAATTGTTGTTCGCAATGTTTATCGAGGGCATAAAGACTTTGAAATCATACACACATTTTTGGAAACATTATACATTTCTAATAGACTACACCTACCACTAAAAGGAATTTTACTGATTGGCTACTAATCTACGCAATTCTGCGTGAGGGATAGTAGCGAAAATCCTTTTTGTCCCGCAGGGCAAAAAGATTGTAGCGGATAGCCCGACCCATAGGGGCACGCCCAAATAATTCTTTTGGTTTTTCATCAATTTTTATGTCGAGGAATAGAGTTCGTTCGTGGGATGAAGTTTCTTTTACAATTCAAGCAGGTGGTCGTCATGCTCCCATACATCCACAAGCTCCCAAAATGAAGTTTATTGAGCAAAATCTCCGTGAATTTGTAAAAGAGAAAGAACATTTATATCGAAGATTAAGTGTTCGTGAATGTGCAAGAATACAAACGTTTCCAGATGATTTTGTTTTTTATTACGATAGCGTTGTTGCAGGTTATAAAATGATTGGCAATGCGGTTCCTGTAAAAATGGCCGAAGTTTTAGGAAAGAAAATTCTTGAGGATTTAAAAAGTTTAAAGCCGTCAAAAAAAGTTGCTGTAAGTAATTTTGCAACTGTCTTAAACGGAAACATTGTCCGTGAAAAAATGAATGAAATTGTAAATAGTATTGCTGTCTGATGGCTAAAGTTGCAAGTCAAACCATAAATGGAAAAGCCTTTGAGTATGCGTTATTGAAAGAGTTTTTTGAACGGCTGAAAACCTTTACGACCGTTTCGGTTGTAGAAAACGACCCTTTCAAAACTGCCTTAAAATACTTTTTAAGTTTTAGTGAAAAAGAGAAAAGTCATTACAGTTTAGTTGCAAGTTTTGCTGTTAATTTTCTTCTTGATATTGAGCCAAGATTGTCAAATGGAATTAGTGATAAAGATATTTTACAGCTTGAAATTGTGTCGGATAAAGAAGGTCAAACTGGCGATGTTCGTGATGTTTTAGCTATAAGGTCATTGCAGAAATGGGAGATAGGAATATCAGCAAAAAATAATCACAGAGCCGTTAAACATTCTCGGTTGTCAAACGATATTGATTTTGGTCAAAAGTGGTTGGGTATTCCTTGTTCCGTTACATACTTCAAAGAAGTTAAACCAGTCTTTGATAACTTGGCAAAACTAAGAACAGCAAGTAAAGCAACTCAAAAGTGGGATACACTTGGAGATTACCACACTTCTGTTTATGTCCCGATATTAGATGCGTTTAAAAAAGAATTGTTACGTCTTGATGCAGAAAATCCGGGAACTGTCGCTGAAAGGTTAATTGGAAATAAAGATTTCTATAAAGTCATAAAAGGGAGTAACAAAGTCGAAATACAAGCATATAACTTACGAGGAACATTGAATTTGCCTTTTGAATCTGTTAAGCCGAAAGCAAAAATTCCAAAGCTGAAATTACCAAGTCGTTTAATAGAAGTTGTCTATCAAGAAAATTCTAAAACAACCTTGTTAGTTACGCTGAATGAGGGTTGGCAAATTTCGTTCCGTATTCATAACGCAAGTTCGCGTATTGAACCATCATTAAAATTTGATATTAATTTGGTGTCCGCACCACACTCATTGTTTATAAATCAATTGTTCTTAGGTTAGCGTCTGTCTGGTGGGGGTCGCTCAAATCGGCTTGCACCTAACTAATATATAAATCAATATTATGCAAAATGTAATGTTATTGTTGGTCTTAGTAGGTTCGCTGCTATTAGTTTCTTGCAGCAATTGCACAAAATGTTCAAAAAGCAACGATGAAAAAAGTGTGTGCGAAGGCAACTATTCATCTGCCAGCGCCTACGAAGCCGAGGTAACCACCTTGGAAAGTCAAGGATATTCCTGCGCACCCCAGTAATTAAAATTTGGTGTTTTTTGAACCTGTAAACGAATCTGTTATATTCACAGCCCTCTTATTTTAAAACAAAAAGGAAAAACAGATTTATGGGCAATTTTACAAGACTATTCGATGTACTACCACATCAATTGGCAACGTTTCCGCAGGAAGATGCATTTGCTGCAAAAGAAAACGGAAATTGGCGCAAATATTCTACCAAAGAAATAATTGAAACCGGTAACAAGCTTAGCCTTGGGCTATTAAAACTTGGTTTGCAACCCAATGATAAAATTGCCATAGTGAGCAACAACCGCCCCGAGTGGAATATTGCCGATTATGGCATATTGCAGGCAGGTTTTATAAATGTTCCTGTTTATCCCACTATCAGCGAAGGCGAGTATCGTTTCATTTTTAATGATGCCGAAATAAAAGCCGCATTTGTATCGGATGAAAATCTGTACAAAAAAATGAAGGCTATTCAAGAAGATGTGCCAACATTAAAGCATGTGTACACTTTCGATGCGGTGGCTGGTGCGCCACACTTTAGCGAAGTGTTGAAGCTTGGCGAAGGCGAAGATTTTAATGAAGTGAAAAAAATAAGCGACAGCATCCAGCCCGAAGCACTGGCTACCATAATTTATACTTCGGGCACCACCGGAAACCCCAAAGGTGTAATGCTTTCGCACAATAACGTTATCAGTAATATAAAAGCGGTGTTGCCGTTGTTGCCCTTGGCTTCAGACAAGCGCGTGTTGAGCTTTTTGCCGCTGTGCCATATTTTTGAAAGAATGGTGGTGTATGTTTACAACTCAGCCGGAGTTTCGGTTTACTATGCCGAAAGTATGGAAACCATTGCTGCCGATTTGAAAGATGTGAAGCCACATTTCTTTACTTCGGTTCCTCGTTTGTTAGAAAAAGTTTACATGAAACTGGAAGCTGCCGGAGCAGCACTTACAGGTTGGAAAAAAGGTTTGTATGAGAATGCCTTGGCCTTTGCAAACGATTACAGTTTGGAGAAAAAACTCGGTCTGTGGGATTCTATCAGATATGCAGTTTTCGATAAATTGATATACAGCAAATGGCGCGCAGCCTTGGGCGGCAATTGCGAAGGTATTTGCACCGGAGCAGCAGCCTTGCAACCGCGGTTGGCACGTATTTTTACCTGCGCAGGCATTGTTATTTGCGAAGGCTACGGGCAAACAGAAACTTCGCCCGTAATTTCAGTTTGTTTGTTTGATAAAGATAAATTGAAGTTCGGTACCGTTGGTCCGGTAATTGACGGTGTTACCGTAAAACTTGACCATCGCGATGGCATGAAAGAAGGCGAAGGAGAGATATTGGTAAAAGGGCCGAATGTGATGATGGGCTATTACAAACGCCAAGACATTACCGACCAAACAGTTATTGATGGTTGGTTATACACCGGAGACGTTGCAACATTTGTGGAGTACGCAGGATTAAAACACTTAAAAATTACCGACCGCGTAAAAGAACTTTTCAAAACCAGCGGAGGAAAATACATTGCTCCGCAAGTGTTGGAAAATAAAATGAAAGAAAGCTCTTACATAGAGCAAATAATGGCGGTTGGCGAGGGTAAAAACTTTGTAAGCGCATTGATAGTTCCAAACTTTGCAAACTTGAAAGACTGGTGTTCTAAAAATGGGGTGAATGCTTCTACAAACGAAGAGATTGCCACATCAAAAGAAGTTGTAAGTTTGATTAAAGCCGATGTAGATAGATTGAACAAAAACTTCGGGCAATGGGAAACCATCAAGAAGTTTGAATTGATTCAACACGAGTGGACAATTGAAGGCGGAGAACTAACCCCAACCATGAAGGTAAAACGCAAAATTGTACACGAAAAGTACAAAGCACTGATTGATAAGTTATACGCCAACTAAGATTGCTTGATTCGTAAAGTAAAAAGGCTTGCAGGTATTACCCGCAAGCCTTTTTTGTGTTATAAAGTATTTCTGATTTTGAGGTTAATACTCTCGCGCATGCAATGCGCGTGCAAGTTCTTTTAAAGGTTCTTTGTAGCCTTCTTTCACTCTTATGGCTTCAAGATTACTAAGCGCATCGTCATAAAAATCTGCAATGGCTTGCTCGGTTTTTTCTTTCACTTTTAAATGATTGAAGATATCTAACACGCCAGCAATCTTTTTTTCTTGGTCGGGTTCGATAAGCAATTGAGTAAGTTGTGTTTTTTGAACGGTGCTGGCATTGTTCCAAGCGGTAAGCCACAAAAAGGTTTTTTTATTGCGCAGAATATCACCGCCAATTTTTTTGCCCACTTTGTCGCCTTCGCCAAAAGTGTCTAAGTAGTCGTCTTTAATTTGAAAAGATAAACCAAGGCTTAAACCGAAAGTGTATAGTTTTTCTTGCTCGGCATTAGATGCGCCACCAATTACTGCGCCAATTTGCAAAGCAGCCGCCAGCAACACAGATGTTTTGTATTCAATCATTTTCAAATACTCGGCAACAGAAACATCCATGCGGGCTTCAAAATCCATATCCATTTGCTGTCCTTCAATAATTTCAATG
Source organism: uncultured Chitinophagaceae bacterium (assembly GCA_964650845.1). GTDB lineage: Bacteria > Bacteroidota > Bacteroidia > Chitinophagales > LD1 > UBA7692. The sequence goes on along the minus strand of CAZYXR010000001.1, from coordinate 31,902 downwards.
GCCGCTTTATTAAATACATTCAATACAGCCGAAAAACAGTTTGCAGGAACTTTCAATAAATAGCGATGTGCATGTAAGTGCATAGCATCGCCCGCAAGAATTGCTTTGTTCAACCCCTCTGTTTTATACAAGGTTGGTTTGCCTCTGCGCAACTCTGCATCGTCCATAATATCATCATGCACTAATGTAAAGTTGTGAAACAACTCTATGGCAAATGCAGCATTCAATGAATCGTAAACATTGCCGCCAAATAAATCGGTAGCCATGAGCAACAACAATGGGCGAATGCGTTTGCCACTGTTTGCCATAGCCGAGTTGATAGGCTGGTAAAGGCTTTGAGGCTCGAAGGTGAAAATATCTTTTTTGAATTGCTTATCGTAAATAGCGGCAATAGCAGTTAAGTTTTGCATATCAGGTAAAACCGATGAATTTTCAATTTGGTGCAACAAGGTTAGTTATTTTGAATTTGATAATGAATGAATGTTTGCCTGTGGATGTTGATTATTAGTATATCTGCCAAGTGCCCACAGCGGAAAAATGTTTCTGTAATTGGAATAGCTAATCATACAGTTGTGATTGAAAACGCCATTGATGGCTTCTTGTTGCCAGTCGCCATTTTGCAACTGTTTTGCGGTTAGCAATTGTATTCCTTTTTCAATAGCCGAATGGTTGCTGCTGCAAAGCATTAAGGCCATGAGCGCCCATGCTGTGTTTATGCTTTGCGATGTTTCGCTTTGTATGTATTTTTTTTGAACACAACTTTCAAAGTTTTCGCCCCAGCCGCCATCGGTCATTTGTGATGCAATAAGAAATGATTCGGCTCTGTTAAGAGCAATTTCAATTTTGTTGCCCGAATAAAGGTTTAGTTTTTTAGCCAAGTGCAATGCTTCTACTGCAAACCAAGTGCCATAGGTAAAGCACACCGCCCACGAGCCATACCACGAGCCATTTTTACATTGCTGCGATAAAATAAATTGCAAACCATTTTTTATTGCTGATTGCACTTCTGCGTTTCTGTAGTCAGGAAATTTTTGCTGAAATTTTAGTAGCGCTTGCACGCTTGCCGAGGTGCATTCTGTATAAGAATAGTCGAGCATGATGTTCCCAAAAATTTGCGAAGGATTAAGCGCTTCAATCCATTCGGGAGCGCGGGTTTGCTCGTAGCTTGCCCAGCCGCCATCTTTGTTTTGAAAAGAAAGAATTACATCAACCGGGGTAGTAATGTTTTGCACTTCGGTTTGTGTGGGCGATTCGGGTAGTTCATTTAAAAGAATTTTTACGCCCTCGGCAGTGCAATCGGTGATGGGCCAGCCGTGCAATTGAGTAGAAAATGGAAAGCCACCTGCCGAGGTGTGGCGGAAAAATGTATTCCATTTGTATGGTTCTTGCGCAATTTGCTGCTTGCGCGCAAAGCCAATTGCTTTATTGTAATTGTGAGCAAATGTTTGGTCAATTCCCGACTCTTTCATGGCAAGAATTGCAAAAGCGGTATCCCAAAATTGCGAACCATTGTAGCCTTGCATTTTCATGCCGTCTTCGGCCAGCCACAGGTAGTCAAATAGTTTTTCTTTGTGTTTTTGAAGGTCTAAACTTTTGCTGCCTTGGCGATGCCACACACACAGCATGTTTAGCACTTTGTTTACAGGACCAATGTTTATGTAATTGGTTTGCAGGTCTTCGGCTTCTATGTATTCATAAGCATAGTCCAATGCCTTGTTGCGCAGTAATGAAGGTGATAATTTTTCGTATGAGTTACTAAAAAAATCCAGTGCAGATAATGCGGCATGGGGCGGGTGATATACATCTGCTTTTGCACAAGTATTGCGGGCTTTTTTCCAATCTATTTTATGGTAGTCTTGTGTAAATAGTTCTTTACGAAGTTCGTGTGTTAGCTTGTTTTCTGTTGCCTTCAGCTTTACACCATAGCAATAAGACATAGGCAGGTAAACCATGCGTGCATGACACCAATATTTTGAAGGATGAATGGGTAGCGATTTTGGCAGCAACCACAACTCCGGCAATAGCGAGTTGCAACCTTCCCATTCATATACATTTAAACAAGCAAGGTAGAATTTACCCCAAGGCGGAATGTTTGTTGCGCCTCCATGTTGCTGAATCCATAGTTGCGCTTTTTTTAAAGCTGTATCGTTGTTGGTTCCTAAAATGCGCAACGAAACGTATTGAAGACAAGTGCCAAACATGGTGCTTTTGCCCTCTAAGTGCAGCCCCCATCCCCCATCGGCATTTTGATGGTTGAGCATATATTGCGCCATCAGTGTTTTATGGGGCGCAGGAATTTCGGTTTGTGTAATGTATGCAACTATTATTAAACCCGGAAGCAAAAACATTGGGCCGCCATAGTCGCCTGCCCAGTGTCCATCTTCATCTTGCAATTGGGTATAGTATTGCCACCCTTTTTGTAGCGCATGTAGTGATGGGTTGTGGCTTTTCTGCCATGGCGAAGCTGCGGTTTTGTTTCTGAAAATTTTATCTTGACTGTTTGGATTTTGGGTCTTGTCAAAAACAAATGCTTTCGACATTTCATGCAATACTTTTTGCCCTTCCTCAGAGTTGAAGTCTATTTGCGAAAACGCTTGCGGAGGACAGAATTGCCACACCTGCCTGCCATTATCGCACTTCAATTGCCACCAATCAAAAAAACTGACGCTTGAAGTTGTGTTTGAAAAATCTGCCGTGGCTGAAATCATGCCTGCAAAAGTAGAATCGGTGTGTTTTATAAATGCCGAAATGGGTACAGATTAAGCAATTGGGATGTCCGAAAAAAGATAATGAGAAATAAATGAAGCAGATTAACACAAAATTGGTCGCAAGGCATACCTATAATTAGTTATTGTGGCAGCATACTGCTGCGCTTTTATTTGTGTTATCAACTTTTAGCGAAGCTGAATTGAAGTTAAGGGTGCGATACTTAACGGCAATTTGGTTTTCGCTATTTTTTTGAAAAACACTTCTTTGGTTGGTTTAACCTTTCTTTGTTTTAGTCATCTTGGATAGTGCTTGTAGATATGTGCATGAAGAAGTGCATTTATTTATGGTGTTTTGAAGCGCAACATGGATTTTCAACAAACAACTTTTTTCAAACTCTTTCGCAGTGGCAGTCAAGTTTTGCTACTGCTGTTCCTGTTTTTAACCACCACTGTATTTGCGCAGCAAAACGAACACGGGTTTATTGATTGGCAAAAAGATAAACAGTGCAAAGCATGGGTAGATTCTGTTTATGATGCATTGACATTAGACGAACGCATTGCTCAATTTTTTATGCTGCCGGCACACACTGCTGCTGGCAAAGACTACAACATGGATTCGGTGGTGAAACTGATTGGTGAAGGCAAAGCGGGCGGTGTTATTTTTTTTAAAGGTAATCCAACCAATCAGGCACAATGGACGAATAAATTGCAGGAGGTAGCAAAGGTGAAAGCAATGGTTGCAATTGATGGCGAGTGGGGGCTTTCTATGCGCTTAGATAGCACTATGATTTATCCGCGCCAAATGGCTTTGGGGGCAGTAAAAAATAACGAGCTAATTTACACAATGGGCAAGCATATTGCCCAACAGTGCAAGCGCATGGGTATTCATGTGAATTTTGCTCCGTGTGTAGATGTGAACAACAATCCAAACAATCCGGTAATAAACGAACGAAGTTTTGGTGAAGACAAAATAAAGGTTTCGTTAAAGGGAATTGAATATATGCGTGGAATGCAAGATGAAGGGGTGTTGGCTTGTGCAAAGCATTTTCCGGGGCATGGCGATACCGAAACCGATTCGCATCACGACTTGCCGGTAATAAACAAATCGTTGGAGCAGCTACAGCAATTAGAATTGTTTCCGTTCAAACAATTGATAAAAAATGGTGTTGGGAGTGTGATGGCTGCGCACTTGCATCTGCCACAGTTAGATAGCAGTGGTGCCGTGGCAAGCTCACTTTCAAAAAAAGTTGTAACCGAATTACTGAAAGAGCAAATGCACTTCAATGGCTTGGTGTTTTCCGATGCCTTAAATATGAAAGGGGTAAGTAAATTTTTTGCTCCTGGCACGGTAGACTCAATGGCGTTTATGGCCGGTAACGACATACTTGTTTTTTCGCAAGACTGCCGAAAGGGAATTGAAAAAATTCGCATGGCAATAGACAGCGGTGTTGTTTCTGAAAAAGAATTTGAACATCGTGTAAAGAAAGTTTTAGGCTATAAATACAAAATGGGTTTGAATAATTATGCGCCCATTGATGTTACAGCACTTACAAATGATTTGAACAGTTTTGAATATCAGCAAACCCAAGAATCGCTTTACGAACAGGCAGTAACTATTGTGGCCAATGCAGACTCTTTGTTGCCATTAAATACCAAAGAGAAGGTGAAAAAAGTTGCGGTGTTAAGTGTGCGGGCAAAAAGAAACACCTCGATTCAAAACTTCCTAAAACAATGGATGGAAACAGATGAGTTTTTTGTAGAAAATGATACCGACACAAAGAGGTTTCAAACCCTTTTTGACACGCTATCGCAATATGATGTGGTGGTAATGAGCATACACGATATGAGCCGCCAGCCTGCAAAAAATTATGCAGTATCAAAACAAACAGTTGATTTTTACAATCGCCTTACCGGTTCAACAAAAGTAATTTTAACCCTTTTGGGTAATGCTTACGCACTTTCAAATTTTCAAGATGCGCGCACAGCAGTTGTTGCCTATGATGATACCGACCCTGCACAACGCGCAGCCGCCAATGCTATTATGGGTGCAATAAGGGTAAATGGCAAATTGCCGGTTACTGTTGGTAAATTTTGGGAAGGCACAGGCTTTGCCATTAAGCAACCCGTGCGCTTGCAAATGGCTAAGTCGGCATCGCTTGGTATTGACCCACTCGATCTTAAAGATTTAGAAGAAGAAATTTATGACGGCTTAATAAGTAAAACTATGCCGGGCTGCCAGCTATTGGTTGCGCACGATAACAAAGTAATTTGGAATCGTGCTTATGGCAACCCTACCTACGAAAGTACTGCAAAAGTGGGTACAACAGATTTGTATGATGTGGCTTCGCTTACAAAAATACTTTCAACCACTTTGGCGATAATGCATTTAGTAGATGAGCAAAAAATTGACCTTACCAAAACAGTAAAAGATTATTTGCATTTAGATGAAAAAGCCACGATTGGCAATATTATGTTGCGCAATTTATTGTTGCACCAATCGGGCACAAAAGCCTACATTGAATTTTACAAAGCATTTAAAGACCCTTACGATTACCGCCAGTTTTTTTCGCAAAGCAGAGACAGTGTGTTTAATATCACTGTTGCAGACAAGGTGTTTATGCGTGGCGATTATCGCGATTCTATGTGGAACATAATGGCACATTATCCCATTGACCCAAAGCCGAAATATGTTTACAGCGATCTTAACTTTTACATACTGCAAAAAATTGCCGAAACAGTTTCGGGTAAACCGTTGGATGAGTATGTGAACGAAACTTTTTACGAGCCGATGGGTTTGACGCGCATTGGCTATTCGCCCCTGAATCGCTTTGATGTGTTACGTATGATGCCAACAGAAATTGATACGGCATTTCGCAAGCAAACAGTAACGGGATATGTGCACGACCCCGGAGCAGCAATGTATGGCGGTGTAGCGGGACATGCCGGAATTTTTTCTAATGCAATGGACGTGGCTGCAGTTATGCAGATGCTTGTAAACAAAGGTAGTTACAACGGCAGGCAGTTGTTGAAGCCCGAAACTATTGAGCTTTTTACCCGAAAAATTAGCAACGTTTCGCGCAGAGGTTTAGGTTTTGATAAGCCCGAACCAGATGATGCAAAATCAAATCCATGTTCAGAAAATACACTGCTATCAGCATTCGGTCATTCGGGTTTTACCGGCACTTGTACTTGGGCCGACCCCGATACAAAAACTGTTTATGTATTCTTGAGCAATCGCGTATATCCATCGGCTGCCAATAATCGCTTGGTTAAAATGAACTTGCGCACCAAGCTGCAACACATTGTTTACAAAGCCGTGCGAATGCACGAGATAAAAGATTAATTACTATTGTGCGTACTTCTTTTTTCGCCAATAGGTAAAGCCAAAGCCCGAAATTAGAACCAAAAAAATAGGCATGGCAACGTTTATCAATTGCCATTTGGTTTTTTCTTCAGTTACTTTTATTGTATCCAACAGGCGCAGCTTTACTTCTTTGTTGCGTGTTTCCAATAAGCCTTCTTCATCTGCAAGATATTCTATGCAGTTCAGCATAAAATCTTTGTTGGCAAGCGTTTGTTTGGTATAAGGTTGGTAGCCCAATGGAAATGCTGAGTTATCATTACGTTTTTCGTTGCGAATAATGTCGCCATCGGCAATAACAATTTGACGTGTTTTTTTACTGCGTTCAATAAATTTCAACTCTCCAAACGAATCATTGGAAGCTAAAAATTCTTGTGCCAAACGATTTTTGAAAACCGACTCGAATTCACCTTCCAATAAAACGGCAACCGGTAAATTTTTTTGTGTGTAATAGCGAGGGTCGGGTCGGTTGGCAAGTATATCGAAACCTACGCGGGTTGGGGTCATTACTGCTTTTGTGTTTTCGGAAGTTTGCAGTAAAACAGTTTTGGTAACGTTGGGGTTTTTAAGTGTATCAATACTGCTGGCAAACTGCCCGGCAACGGGGTCTAAATTGCGGGTAATGGCATGAGATTTACTGCTCATTAAAAAAGGAAAGTAATACCATGGGAACAACTGAGTTTGGGGGCTGTTGCCCATTTGCCCAATTACCAGAGGAACAGAGCCGCAAAGATTGATGTCCATTACCAAATCGCTGTTGATACGCACTCCGTATTTGAACAGTTGGTCGTCTAAATTCAATGGCTTATCTACTACAAATTGCCCGGTGAGGTTTTGCTTTAGCGAATCTATATCGGCAGTAGTAGCATCTAACAACCACAACACTTTGCCTCCACGCATGATGTATTGGTCTATTTTGTATTTATTTTTTTCGTCAAAAGCGGTTTGTGGCTTGGCAATAATTACCACATCGAACTTTGAGGAAATGGCAAATTGGCTGTCAATCTGCATTTCCTGAACTTCATAACGTTGCTCTACCAATGTGTTTAGAATATCTGCCATGTCGAGGCGATTCAACTCGCCATTGCCTTGCAAAAATGCAATTCGAGAAGCGCGATATTGCGAGAGTTTTTTAATGGCATTTGCAAATTTATATTCTAACTGAATTACCGAATTGTTCAGAATTTCTTCGGGCGAAAAACCAGCTTGATTTTCTAACAAATTTATTGGGTAGCTATTGCCTTGGTAGTTGATGATTGCTCCGGGAACAATGATGCGTTGCTTGTTTTCATCTTTGCCTTTTGTCATCAAATTGGTGCCTGTTAAGCCTTGTTTGGCAAGCTCTTGCAGTATGTTTGTTTTTTCTTCTTCGGTTCTGCCTTCGAGCGGGTCGGAAAATTCAAACTGGATATTACTGCGGTTGATGGCTCGCATTTCGTTCAGCAAATCGCGGGTAGATTCTTTCAGTCTAACAAAACCCGCAGGCAATTCTCCATCCAAATAAACTTTTACTACTACTTCATCTTTTAAATTGCCAATCAGGCTTTTGGTAGGCTTTGAAAGGGAGTAACGTTTTTCGGCTGTGAGGTCGAAACGGTAATACAAAAACCCTGCAACAATGTTCAGCAATACCAATACCGCAATGGTGAGAACCAACTGCGTGATGCCGTCTTGTTTGCTGTTTTTTAGTTGTTGTTGCATAACTGTTTTTCGGGCGGCAAGATATTCATAGCGAGGATGAATGCAAAAGCAATTGTATAACTCACTCTAATGTCTTCGACATTTCGCTGTTTATGGTGTTCTAATAACAAACGCTTTACTAATAAATTGCATCTATAAAATCAGTTAATATTTTCTACATTTCGCATTTTTTCAGAACAAACGGATTAACAATAAACAGAATGAAGCAATTCTTCGCAACAATAGTTTTTGCTTTCGGTTTTTTAACCCAATATGCTCAATCTCCACAGGGTTGTAATATTCAGCAAATCACAAGCACATTTACAAATGCAGGTTATATTTCTTTGAACGTTCAGGGGCAGCCTTGCAGTATGTATTTTATTAACCCAAACTCTCAGGATGCTGCCCAAGCACAAACAGCAGCGCAACAATTGGGGGCAAATCTTGTGGTGTTTAATGATGCCAACGAAAATCAAAATGTGGTTGCTGCATTAAATGCCGGCAATTATTTTGCCAATGGCAACTTCGTTTGGATTGGCTATAAAAGAACCGGAATTGCCCAACCAACTTTTAATGCCTTGGATGGCAGCACGGGAGCTTTTCTTACACCAACAACAGGAGGGCCTACACCAGGTATTTATCAAAACTGGTCATCGGGCGAGCCTAACAATGATGGTTTTCAGTGCGCCCCGGGATGTTTTGTTGGTTGTAATATTTATGCTTGCCAAAATGGAGAACAATGCGTGCAAATCTATTACAACGGTTTGTGGAACGATGAAAAGTGTAATGCCGCCAGCATCTCTGTAATTGAAGTAAATCTTTGTCCGGAAATTACCATAAGTAATGATACCACAGTGTGTGCTGGGCAAGCTGCAAGACTCAATAGCAGCGCAATTCTTGGTTCGCAACCATATACTTATAGTTGGAGTTCGGGGCAAACTACAAATCCTGTTTTTGTTTCGCCTGCGCAAACCACCCAATATGTTGTTACCGTTACCGACCGCTACAGTTGTTTTTCTACCGATAATGTGAGTGTAACTATTGATAATAATTGCAGCCCGCCAGTAGGACCGCAAGGTTGCGATATTCAGCAAATAATGAACACGTTTACTGGTGCCGGTTATGTTCCGCTTAGCGTTCAGGGGCAACCTTGCAGTATGTATTTTGTGAACCCAACAACACAGGATGCTGCACAGGCTCAAGCAGCCGCAGCAGCACTTGGAGCCAATATGGTAGTGTTAAATGATGCTGCCGAAAATACCAATATTGCCAATGCCTTAAATGCATCGCCTTATTCGGGACAAACCATTTGGTTGGGTTATAGGCGCACCTCAACGGGTTCTTCCACCTTTTATGCTTTGGATGGTTCTACAGGCAATTTTACACCCGCTCCGGCAACTCCAACTATCTACCAAAACTGGGCTGGTGGCGAACCAAATAATAATGGTTATAATGGCTGCACATTCGGTTGCAACTTTGCATGTAGCGATCAATACCGTTGCCAAAATGGGGAGCAGTGTGTGCAAATATACGGAGGTGGACAATGGAACGATTTGCCATGCGACCGCACAAGTATTTCTGTGATTGAAGTAAACCTATGCCCGGATGTAAATGCAACATTGAATACGCAAACACTTAATAATTTACAAAAGGATACTTCGGTTTGTGCAGGCGCAACAGTTACGTTAAGAACCAATCCAATACAAGGGTCGAAGCCTTATACCTACGCATGGACACCAAGTGCAAAAACAACGCAGAATATTACCGAGCAAGTAGCGCAAACTACGCTTTATAGAGTGCGCGTAACCGATAGATTTGGATGTTATGCAAATGATTCATTACAAGTAAATATTCAAGGCACATTTAATGCGGGATTTACGGCAAACCCTCCACAAATTTGTGATGGGCAAACAAGTGTGCTTACTTTTAATGGAGTGCCTTCGGGCACTGCTGTGTTTACTTGGGGGCTTGGCGGAGGAACTATCGTAAGTGGTTCGGCAACCGGCCCTGGCCCATTGGAAGTGAGGTGGACCGGACAAGGAATAAAAAATGTTACCCTTGATATTAACGATGGCGGCTGCAGCATTCCACAAGCGAATGGCTCAGTTACTGTGAACGCGAATCCGGTTGCAAACGCAGGTCAAGATCAAACTATTTGTAGTGGTGGCACAGCAACTTTGGGCGGGCAACCGCAAGGTAATTATTCTTACTACTGGAGTCCTTCGGTTGGCCTGTCGGATAGCACCGTTGCCAACCCAACTGTGCGCGACACCAACCTAACTCAGCAACCCAAATTGCGCACTTATTATGTTGTTACATCAATCAATAACTGTGTAGCTATTGACTCGATGGTGCTTACCATTAACCCTCCACAACTTACTACCCTCAATCCATCGGGCACTGTAAATGTGTGCTTGGGTGGTAGTGTTTCTATTGCAGCAACACAAACATTTGTACAATATCTATGGAGCAACAATGCTGTTACGCAAAGTATCACAGCAACTCAAAGTGAGCAATATTCTTTTGGAGCAATTGATGCGCAAGGATGCCTTTGGCTGAGCGATGTAGCCAATGTAGTAGTTGCTACCTCTCCGCTGCCTACTACCGCAACAGCTTTAGGCACAGTGCCGGTGTGTAAAGGCGGCAGTATTGTGCTTACAAGCGATTCGGTTTACAATGCATACTCATGGAGCAACAACAGTACCACAAAAGATATTACTATTACACAAAACGGTACTTATTTTGTTACGGCTGTAAATAGCAGCAACTGCCATGTTCGCAGCAATGATTTGGTTATTACATTCAATCCTAATCCGCTACCAATAACTATTGCTGCCGATGGTCCAATTTCTTTTTGTGCCGGGGGTAGTGTTAATCTTAGCACCGACTCAACTTTTCAAACTTATAACTGGAGTAGTGGGGAAACACAGCAAACTATCAATGTTGCTCAAAGTGGTACATACAATGTTACAACAACCAATGTAGCAAACTGCGAAGGTTTAAGTAATGATATAACAGTTACGGTTTGGAGTTTACCAACTGTAAGTTCAACAACAATTATCGATCAGCAATGTTATAGCATTGCCGATGGAAGCGTTGCTGTGGCAGGGGCTACGGGCGCGGCACCTTATACATTCAATTGGTCGAATGGACAAACAGGTAGTGTTATAAACGGATTGTTGCCAAACACTTATGATGTTACAGTAACCGATGTGAATTTGTGTACAGGTGCGGGAAGTTTTGTTGTGAATCCGGCACCATTTTTTGAAGCTGTGATAGATAGCGCAGTAGATGTGCGTTGTTTTGGCGGAAGCGATGGAAGCATTGCGGTACGCGGCTCCGGAGGAACACTAGGCTACACCTATTTATGGAGCAACGGCACGCAAAGTGCTAAAGCAGTAAAATTAGATGCAGGCACTTATGATGTTACTGTATTCGATAGTAAAGGATGTACTGCCACTACTAATGCCACAATAACTGAGCCTGATGAAATTGTTGCAGTAATGCCACCTGTAACCGAAATGAGAATAGGTAAAGAACAGCAATTGACGGTAGATGTAAGCCCAATTAGTAATACATATAGCTACGAATGGCGACCACAAAAAGGTTTGAGTTGCTACGATTGCAACGACCCTGTTGCATCGCCTGTAAAGAGCATTCAATACACCTTTATTGTGCGCGATCCAAAAGGATGTGCCGATACATTGTTGATTCCTTTTGAGGTAGATCCGAGTAAGGTGTTGTTCTTGCCAAACTTCTTTTCGCCAAATGGCGATGGTGCCAATGAGTTTTGGTGCATGTTTAGCGATGCAGTAGAGTTTATTGATTTGAAAATTTTTAATCGCATTGGCGAAAAAGTTTTTGAAACTACCGATATTAAACAATGTTGGGATGGCTATTATAAAGGACTTCTCAGCGAACCCGGCATGTATGTTTATGTGGTTAAGATATCGTACATAGACGAAACGTGGACACAGCGCGAGGGCAGTATTATGCTTTACAGATAAATGTCCTTGCTTTCATTTGCTAAAGAGTTTTGTTTCTTAAACCGGCTTTTAGCTACGTGGTTTTAGCGGGTGTTTGTCATGGTCTAATCATTAGTCATTATCACCGTCTGCACTACAATTTTATTGGTATTGTACCGCTTTCATAAATATATGTGAATTTATGCGGCAACTTGTTGCTTGCAGTGTTGTTTTCAATAGCGGGTAAGTATATTTGCTTTCGCAATTAAGAAGTGCAGTTGATGGCAACTACAAAACTTAATAAGCATCAAGAATAAATTCAACTTTTGTGTGTCATAGTCGGGGGCTTCGTATCAGCAATGAGCGAAGCTCTTTTTTTTATCCCATATTTAGATGTGTATTCTGCTATTGGTTTTGCTGTTGGTAGAAATAAATACAACGGATGTATGAAGAAGTATAATATTGCAAAAACAAGGGTTATGAAATATTCTGTATTGATTCTGTTCCTGGCATCCTTTTCGGTTCTTAAAGCACAAGATTTTGAATGGTACAAGACCATTAAAAATCAAAAGGGCTATGTAAAAGTATTGAGTGAAGAAGCAGTTGTAATTATTCCTGCGGCAAATGAAAATGAACGCTATTTCAGTGCCCAATTGCCGAATGAATTAAAAAAAGATGGATTGAAAGTAACCTTTGCGGGCAAGGTGGGAAAAGTTCCGCCACACATGCGTTTGATTGGCACACCGCTAAAGCTCACTTCTATTTGTATAAAAAAAGCAGTAGCGAAACAATACAAATTGTCTAAACGCAGTTATAAATTTTAGCGTTTATCTATTTTCGGTTGATGATTATTTACGCCCAGCCCGAATAGGGCGAAGTCGTATTTTACAGGGTCCTTAGCATCAAATGTTTTAAGGTTTTCAGTTAGTTCAATCACTGTTTGCCAGTCGGTTTGCTTGCGTTCTATTAAGCCTAAATGTCTCGCTACCCTTTCTACATGCACATCAAGCGGACAAAGCAGTTGAGCAGGTTTTATCCTTTTCCATAAACCAAAATCCACACCGTTTTTGTCTTTTCGCACCATCCAGCGCAAAAACATATTCAGTCTTTTACATGTGCTTTTCCGCTCGGGAGTAGATATGTGCTTTTTTGTGCGGTGGGGTGCATCGGGCAGTGAAAAAAAGTGGTGGTGAAATGCAATTAAAAATGCAGCTGTATTTTGATGCTTTTGTATGTCTGTGTTTTTGGTTTGAATCAAAAATCCATCTTCTAAAGATTGGTGTTTTGAATAGTGCTCTTTAAAAAATTCTACAAAGTAAAGTGTGTCGGTTGCATTAAATGTTCGGTGCTTAAAGCCCAACAAGCGTTTCAAATCTTTATCTTGATGTTGCAGAATAAATTGATGTGGTGAATTGTCCATCAAGGCAAATAATTTTGTTGCCGAATTGATGATGGAAGTGCGGTTTCCCCATGCCAGCATTGCTGTCCAAAATGCAGCGATTTCTACATCCTGCAACTTGCTGAATCTATGAGGAATGCTAATTGGGTCGGTTTCAATGAACAACTTTGCGTTGTATTCGCAATACTTTTGTTCTAACAAATGGTGTATTTGGTTGTGGCTAAACCCTGTCTTTGCCATCAAAAAAATAGTTGTTGTGAAAACGAAATTTGCTATCGCCATGTAGTTCGTTGATTGCATTCTTGCTAATGCGCCACGACATAATCAAAATACCTACCGTAAAGCTTCCTAACACAGGAAGGTTTTGCTGCATGATGAAGAAATCGTAAGCGCCATGCATAAAGGTTGCATACAACACACCTTGTGCCATCAGCGAAAAGCGATGTTGAGGAGCAAATTTTGCTTTACCTACGTAGTAACCCATAATTACACCAAACGAAAAATGTGCCGGCACTGCGGTAAACATACGCATGAGGCCAGTAACAAAACCATGCTGAAACACATAAGCTATGTTTTCGATAGTTGCAAAACCGAGTGCTACAAATGCTGCGTACACTATGCCATCAAAAGGCTCGTTAAATTCCGGTCGCCTATAAGCATGAAGCCTTAGCATGATAAACTTGCTCAGTTCTTCGCTTAAGCCAACTACACCAAAGGCGTAAATTGCTGTGCCAATAAAACTATATGATATACCCAAACCCATATTGCTCCAAAATGTTTCCAACATCAATGCCGGAATAACGCTAAAGCAGCCCCACAAAAAGGCAACAAGTAGAATTCGTTTTGGTTCGCGATCGTACTTATCGCGTCCGTATAACACGATGGCTAAGTAGATTGTTGGAGCAACCGATAATGCCAATAACGGCCAAAAATTATCCATGCTAAATGATTTGTTTTTTACTCTTCAAAATAAACTCGTTTTACTCTTTGTGAAATTCCTGTAAGTATTTCGTAAGGAATTGTGCCTGCTGCTTTTGCAATATTTAATATGCTTGGATTTTCGCCAAATACAATTACTTCATCGCCTTCGGCAGCATCGGGTATATCGGTGATGTTTAACATAGTCATATCCATACACACATTACCAATAACCGAAGCCAACCTGCCGCGCACCAACATGGAACCAACTCCATTGTTTAATTTGCGACTTAGTCCATCTGCATAGCCTATTGCAACGGTTGCAATGCTTGTGTTTTGGGTTGCTTTTCCTACTCTGCCATATCCAACTGTATCGCCTTTTTGCAAATGCTTAATCTGCGAAATAGTTGTTTTGAGAGTGCTTACCGGTTGTAAGTTTTTTTGCAACACTCCACTGTCATCAATGCCATACAAACCAATGCCTAACCGCACCATATCATACTGTGCATTTGTATGGCGAGTAATGCCGGTTGAATTTAGAATATGCCGCAATGGTTTGTAGGCTAAGGCGTTTAAAATTTGCGAAGAATACTGCTCGAATGTTGCGATTTGTTTTTTCGTGTAGCTATCTTCATGGTCGTTTTCGCTTGCTGCAAGATGCGAAAAAATGGAAGCTACTTTTATTGCATTGTTAGCAGTTATTTTTTGAATCAGTAGTGGTATGTCGCTATTGTCAAAGCCTAAACGGTGCATACCTGTTTCTAACTCTATGTGAACATTAAAAGGCTCGCCACCATTAGCATGTACCATATTTAATGTTTCCATGAAACTATCGAAAATTCTATGGCTGTATAAATCGGGTTCAAGTTTATGTGCAATCATTGCTTCAAAACTTCTCTGCTCGGGATTCATTACCATAATAGGTGCGTGAATGCCGTTTCTGCGCAGTTCAATTCCTTCATCGGTGTATGCTACAGCCAAGTAGTCGGCTCTGTTGAACTGCAACACATTTGCCACTTCATAGCTGCCGCTGCCGTATGCAAAAGCCTTTACCATGCACATAATTTTTGTCTTGGGTTTTAAGATGCTTTGAAAGGCTTTTAAATTGTGTGCAATGGCATTCAAGTTTATTTCCAAAACTGTTTCGTGTGCTTTCTTTTCCAGTAGTTTCGAAATGATTTCAAAACGAAATTTGCGCGCACCTTTCAATAAAATTGTTTCGTTATTAAAAGTAGAGCTATCAAAGTTTTTAAGGAATGTTTCGGTGTCGGTATAGAAGTGAGATTCGAGTGTTGTGTTTAATTCAAATAGCCTTTTTTGTCGCGTTAATGCCGCGCCAATACCTACAAATTTTTGAACTCCGGCTTGTTGTATAATTTTTGCGATTCGTTCATAAAGTTCAATCTCGCCTTCGCCACTTTGCAGTATATCCGAAAGAATGATAGTGCGTTTTGCAAAGCGATTTTGCTGCCCCAAAAAATCAATTGCAATGCGAATGGAACCAAAGTCGGAATTATAACTGTCGTTTATTAGAATGCAATTATTGATGCCATCTTTCATTTCCAAGCGCATGGCAATGGGCGAAAGTAACTTCATGCGTGCCGCAATTACATCCGGCTCAACATCAAGATACAACATCGTAACAGCGCAGTGAATGGCATTTTCTACCGAGGCTTTGTCCGAAAATGGAATTTCAAAATCAAAAACGCGATGTTTAAAAAAGCAAGAGATAAACGTGTGATTGTTGGCGTGCATGATGCTCGTAATTTTCACTTCGGCATCGGCATTGCTGCTCCATGTAAAAGTTTTAATGCGGTTGTTTACAGAATTTACTTCGGCAACAGCACCATTGATGTGTGCGTGATCTTTACAATAAATCAACACATCGCTGTGTTTGAATAGCTGTAGTTTTTCTTTGGTTTTATGCTTTATGTTTAAAAAACTTTCGTTGTGCGCATCGCCAACATTGGTAAATATTCCAATGTTGGGGTGAATGATTTTTTCTAATTTATCCATTTCGCCCGGTTCGGAAATTCCAGCTTCAAACACTGCCATTGTGTTCGATTCGTTCATTTGCCAAACCGAAAGCGGCACGCCAATTTGCGAGTTGTAGCTTTTGGGGCTGCGCACGATGTTATAGTCTTCGTGCAAGAGTTGATACAACCACTCTTTTACAATGGTTTTGCCATTGCTGCCGGTGATGCCGATAACAGGAAACTCGAATTTTGCGCGGTGATGAGCTGCTATTTTTTGCAACGCGTCTATGGTATTTGGAACCAACAAGAAACTTGCGTCTTTTAGTTTTTCGGTTGCTATTTTGTTGCTTACTACAAATGCACGCACACCTTTGTTATACAGGTCTTCTATGTAGTGATGGCCATCGAGCCGATTGCCAGTGATTGCAAAAAACAAAGTGTCTGTTGCGGAAGAAAGTTTGCGACTGTCGGTAAGCAAATGTGCAATTGTGTAATCTACATTACTTGTTTGCAGGGCGGTTGCTTTTGTTATTGTAGCAATTTCGGAAATTGAGTAAGTTGTCATTCTGCTAAGGGTTGTTGAGTAGTTTTACTTCGTGCCAAGTTTTACCACATTGGTAAATGTAGATTGCCTCTTCAATTTCAGCCTTTTTGGTAAAGGTATAAGAAGAACTCCATTCATCAATTTCAACTTTGAACAAATCGGTTTCGTAACTACTTGCGCCAATGCCATTGTACCAAAACCAATTGCCGCCTTGGGCAAAACTTACTTTAAGTTGCGAAGGCGATAGTGCCTCAGTTTTCATGCAATCGTTTTCGTTATTCATGTTGAAATTCAACACTTCTATGATGTTTGCAACAACTGGTATTTGGTACATTCTGAATACATCTTTGAAATTTTCATTGCCCTTGAATGAGCGCGAAACATAAGCACCTCGAAAGTTATCGGCAATGCTAAGTATTACTACATTTTTATTGTTGTGCCATCTAAAATTGTTCACCAAGGCTTGCATTGTTTCAATGGAATTCTTCCAACTGTTGATGTTTATTTTTAAAAGTGAGAAACTGAAAGCAAGCACTAAAATTAAAAGTGGGATGCGTAAGAATTTGCCCGATTGTGCAATCAACAATGCCAAGATGATACTACTAAAAACTGTAGAAAAATAGCTCATTCTATCGCATTCATTCATTACAATAAAATTGAAGTATAGGCTTATTACCGGAAGCAACGAAACGGCAAATAAAATTATAGCAAGCCCAATTGCTTGAACGCTTTTTAATAGTTTGTTTTTAAAAAGTAATAGCAATATTGATGCAGTCAAATAAAGCAATAGCAATATTTTAGATACACTTTCTTTTTCAAAGTAGTAGTACCAAAATTCTCGTTTTGGATAGTCCCAGAATTGAGAAAACAATAAGTGCTTGAATAGATATTTAGTAAAGTTGGCAGCCAGATAAGGAATGCTTACGCCAAGATGGTCTTCGGCTCCGTAATGCCCAATCCATTTTCCTAAAACAATACGGTTTGTAACAAAGTAAAAGCCAATCAATACAATTTGTACCAACACCACACGAAGCCAAATTTTTTGCTTGTTGCCGTTCCATACAGATGATGGTGTGAGTAGCAGAAGTGCGATTAAAAGAAATGGTAGAGCAAAAGTAATTTCAAGTGCAAACAATGCAACCAAATAGCTTAAATGTATGAGAACAAGTGTTGATTTTTTTGGTGATTCGGCATACTTTAAAGAAAGCACAAGAACTGCCAATATACCTGCGGTAGCAATAAGATAATGTATAGTTGCCGACCAAATTACAGGCTCGGCATTGTATGGCGAAACAAGGAAAAGCAAGCCTGAGCCGATAGCAATAAAAAATGATGATTGATACTGCCAACGGGCAAGTAAATTTTGTACAAATAGAAAAACCAAGTAAGCATTTATGCCATGCAAACTTCCAAAAATCAACCACCAGGCAAGTTGATTAAATCCGAAGGTTTTATAAATAAGGAATGTTGCCAAATGGTACACATGATGCAGCGATTTGTCTTCAAACGAATTGAAAATTCCTTTCCATCCCAATTTTTGATATTGAATAATCCAACCGGTGGTATCTGCCACAAAAGCATTGCCTGCTATTTTAAAAAACAGAAGCAGTGATAAGCCTATAAACAACAATGCAAAACCTACTTTTTGAATGTTCATCAGAAATTTTCGAGTTGTTTTAGTTTGTTGCCTTGCTGATACAAATACACAGCACCATTGGGCTTGTGCTTGAAATGGATGTGTGCAATATTGTTTTCAATCTTCACAATGTAATCATCATTTTCATAACCATTTGGATTTCGACACCACCACCAACTGCAATGGCCTGTAAAAGTAAGTGTTACATCTGTTGGTGATGCTACTGTTGCATTCACGCCATCGGTAGTTTGGCACATATTAAAACGCAATACATCGGTTGTGAAGTTTTGTACATCCTTACCCGATTTCATAATCATAGTAGCTGCAAAGGGGCTTGGTGTTACATTGGTGTACATGTATGCACCATTAAAGTTGTCGGCTACGCCTAGTAAAAATATCTGCTTTGCCTTATGCCACGAAAAATGTGTGTGAATACTTTGCATGGTATCTTCGCTGTGCTTCCAGTCTTGTAATGTTTTTTGTAAAAAGTAGCAATTAAATATTATCCAAGGAATAGTAATTGCAAAGCTTTTTGCTGCCAGCAAGTTCACTAACACCAATGCTGCGGCAAAGTAAATAAACAGCGAAGCAACATAGCCCAATCTATCGCCATGTATAGGAATCCAATCTAAAAAATACAGATTAAGCACCGGTGCTATTGCAAAACAAAAACACACCACTATTGCAATGCAAATTGAATGCACTGGTTTTGTTTTTTTGAAAAGTAACCATAGCGATAAACCTACATACAACAACATTAAAGTATAAGCTATGAATGGCTTTTCTAAAATTAAATAGAGGCTGTGTTTCCATTCGTAGCTCCAACTTTGGCTTAGCAAAATAAACTTAAACAAATACTTTGTGAATGTGCTTGCAAGCAGCACTGCATCAAAATTGAAATGAACTTCTGCGCCATAGTGCCCAAGCCACGCGCCTCGCATTATTTTGTTGAGCATTAAATAGGCGCATACAAGGGCAATGGCAGGAAGTACAAACACCACAAACCCCTTGCGAACAGAAACATTTGTAAAAAATCCGAACCGAAGTTTAATGATGCAAATTGCTATTGCGGGAATAAAAAACATGGTAATTTCATGTGTAAGCAATGAGCAAGTAAATGCAATAAAAAACACGGCAATCCAGCTTGCTTTGGCAGTGCGTGCAAATTTGGTATATGCCAGTAACATCAGTAAAAATGAGTTGAGCGCTATCAGGTACAGCAAGCATATTTTCCAAACTACAACCTCGGTGTGGTAAGGCGAAGTAATAAACAACAGCACTCCGGTAGATACTGCCAGCCATTTGTATTTTACCGATGCAGCATTGAACCAATTTGAAAAAACTAATGCCGCTACAAAGGCTGCCGATGAATGTAGGAAAGTAAAAAGCAAAAACCACGGTAATGGATTTGTACCAAACGTGCTAAATGCAGGCAACGAAACAAGATGAAGGAAATAACGAATTGCTATGTCGGGATAACCTGCCGGAAAGCCGCCCCATCCCTTTGTTTTGTATATGCCCCACCAATCAACAAAATCAAACACCAAGCCGCAATTCCATGCTTTTAGGTAAAGTAGCATCACTGTGCTCCACAACACTACAAACGCAAGCGGTTTTTTAATAGCCATGATTGATAATGCGATTATACTAAACAATAAACAGCTTTCAAGTATTGTGCTTTGCACCCATTCTCTATATTCGCCACGGTTCAAAAAATGGTAGTTTACACACTAAAAAAGTATTATTGGGTAGTTGCAGTATTGGTGCTGTGCATTCCTATGGTGATGCTAAACACAGGCGATAAACAGCATTGGGGCGATGATTTTGCGCAGTATCTTCTTCAAGCCAAATACATCAGCATGGGTGTAAGCCCTTATCGAACTGGTTTTATTGCCAATGCAGATAACACATTGCCGCCTATGGCTCCGGTAGGTTTTTCGGTGTTGTTGGTTCCTGTGGTTGCATTGTTTGGGTTGAATTCCATGGCGCCTTTTGTAATGCTAATGTCGCTGGCGTTTTGTTTGGTAATGCTTTTGGCAGCAGTAATTTTTAAAAAACATTTATCGGCAGGCATGGCAGTGTTGTTGGTGTTTGTAGCATTTTATCCAAACTTTATGTTTTGGATGAAGCTGCTCATTACTTCCGATGTGCCTTTTACTGTTGGCTTGATTGTGTTATTGATGTTGCAGTTAAAGCGACAAAATATTTACCTGTCAATTGTTTTAGGGCTGTTGTTTGGCTCTTTGATGCTTACTCGAAATGTGATAATTGTAATGCCTTTTGCAATGTTTGCAAGCATAGTTTTCAAATACATTTTTTATGGCGAAAAGCTCGAAAGCGTTAAGTGGTGTGTGGTGCAAACGTCAGTTGGTATATTGTTTTATGTAGTTGTAACATACTTTGTTTTCCCTTCGTCTGTAGATTACCCGTCATGGGCAATGGGGCATTTAACACTCGGAAAAATTGGAGCAATTGTAAAGGACAATTTCTTTCATTACTATGCAAATGTTGTATCGCTTTTTACTTCGCACGATGGCACAATGCAGCATACGAGTTTTGCTATTACGGTTGTTTTTTCTCTGTTTTTTTTACTTGGTTTTGCTAAGCGATTATTGAAGGGCGACTATTGGGCATTTTTCACGCTTGCCTATTTGTTGTTGATATTATCGGTGAACATTGTTTCCGATTACAGGTATTTAATTCCGGTTCATTGTTTTTTGGTATTGTTTGCAGCCGAAGGTTTTCTATCGCTGTTTCGCAATAAAAAAGTGCGTTTGGTGTTGGGAATTGCAACAGCAGTTTTTTTTATTTCTATCTATAAAAATCATGTTGAATATCTTTATTCAATAAGAAAAGAACCACTGCCGGGACCAACCACGGTTAGCGCCAAGGAAATATTCAAGTTTATAAAAGCTAATGTTGATGACAAGGCTGTGATTGTTTTTCCAAAACCGCGTGCACTCACACTTTTTACCGATAAGAAAACTACTATCAATAGCTGGACAAAATCGCCCGAAGAAAGTTATACACAATTGAAAAACCTGGGTGTGCATTATTTTTTGAAAGCGCACACTACCACTGATGAAAAGTTCGATTCTGTTATTGGCTATTGCAGGCCAAATCTATCGGTGGTGTTTGAAAACAACGAGTTTGTATTGTATCACCATGCAGGTCATTAAGTACCAATGCACTTTACTTCTCGCGCCATAGTTTTGCAGAATATCAAGTACTCCGAAACGAGTGTTATATGCAAGTTGTTTACCGAACAGTTTGGTGTGATGTCGTATATGATTAATGGAGTTCGTACTACAAAGGGGCGAAGCAAGGCATCGTTGTTGCAGCCGCTTACCATACTTGAAATAGAAGCCACACAACGCGACAACAAAAATCTTCAACGCTTAAAAGAAGTAAAACGCTTAAAGACGTTTGTCTCCATTCCTTTTGATATTCGTAAATCCGCTATGGCACAATTGATTGTAGAAGTTTTGAATAAGGCCTTGCATCCTCACGAAGCCAATCAAGATTTATTTGAATTTGTGTTCGATAGCCTTTGCTTTCTGGATGATTCAACACATTTGAATCCAGATTTTCACTTATTCTTTTTGATTCAACTTTCTTCTTTTATTGGGTTTCAGCCGCATGGCAGTTATACTTCTGTTACACCATTGTTTGATTTAAAAGAAGGCGCATTTGTAAGCACCGCGCTTTCGGATGCCGGTGCAGTAGGTAGCCCACACAGCAAGTATATTTCCGATTTGTGTGCGGCAAACTTTACTCAAGTTCAACCTATACTTTCAAATAGCGCTGAACGAAATACACTGTTGAACTATTTAGTTTTGTACTACAAACATCACATCGAAGGTTTTGGCAATTTAAAATCGCCCGAAGTGCTGAGGATGATTTTTGATTGAGGTTTTATACAAATAGAATGCGTAGAAAATTCATAGCTTCTTTAAAAAGCAAACCAATTGGCATTTGCGCCATCACCACGCCATGGCGCAAGTGCACCACTGTGGTTGTGATGGTGAGTTTTTTTCGGGCGGCAAGTTTTACAAATTCCATATCAAATAAGTAACGGTTGATTTTGCCCGATAAAAAAACCTCTTTACCCTTTTGATTAAAGCCTTTTAAACCGCATTGTGTATCATCTGTGGGAATCTGCATCATAAACGAAATTGCAAACCGAAGCAATTTTGAAATGGCTACTCTTAACTTAGGCAAGGTATTGTAATACGATTCTGACCTTACACCTATTACAACATCGCTACCGTTCTTTATTTTTTCAAATACATCCAATAAGTTTTCTTCTTTGTATGGGAAGTCCACATCGGTATAAATTATCATCGCTGCATTGGCGCGTTCTACTCCTTTTCGTACCGCAAAACCTTTGCCCATGTTCATGGGGTAGGCTATAATGGCGTTTTTGCCAATAGCATCCAACCTTGTTTGTAAATCTGCTTGCAAAGGGTTTTTGCTGCCATCATTTACAATTATCAACTCAAAACTTATGTTCTTGCTTTTTAAGAATTGTGCATTGTGTTCTAACTTTTCCAGCCAGCCATCGGGTGGGTTAAAGCATGGAACAACAATACTTAAATCAGGGTTTTGCAAGGCAATAATTTTGCGCTAAAAGTAAATTTATTTTGCTCACAGATGCCGGTATTGTGTTGCATTGAACTAATGTGTACGTGTAATGATGTAGCAGAGTATTAAAAAAATTACTTTGGTTTGTTTTTAATAAAAAAACCGTTTTAAAATTTATGCTGGTTAAAACTTATGGCAGTGCGGTTTATGGTGTAGATGCTGCTACCATCACCATCGAGGTAAGCAGCGGAGACGGGCAGTTAAACTACTTTATGGTAGGGCTGCCCGATAATGCGGTAAAAGAGTCGTGGCACCGAATGGAAACTGCGATAAAGCATAATGGCTATAAAATGCCGCGCACCAAAATTGTTATCAATCTTGCACCGGCAGATGTGCGCAAAGAAGGCTCGGCTTATGATTTGCCTATGGCAATTGGCATTCTTGCATCCAGTAATCAAGTTCCCGAAGAAGAGCTGAATAAGTATATTATCATGGGCGAGCTGAGTTTAGATGGCACTATCATACCCATGCGCGGAGCTTTGCCTATTGCCATTCAAGCGCGAAAGGAAGGATACAAAGGTTTTATTTTGCCAAAGCAAAATGCCCGCGAAGCTGCAATTGTAAACAACTTGGATGTGTTTGGCGTAGATAATCTTGCCGAGGTTGTGAATTTTTTGAGGGGCGATGCAGAACTTACAAAAACTGAAGTGGATACTCGTGCCGAGTTTAGCGATGGCCAAAGCCATAACGAGTATGATTTTGCGGATGTAAAAGGACAAGAAAATATAAAGCGCGCTATGGAAATTGCTGCTGCCGGAGGGCACAATGTAATTTTAATTGGTCCACCGGGTGCGGGCAAAACTATGCTGGCAAAAAGGCTGCCAACAATACTTCCGCCACTTACTTTGCCCGAGGCATTAGAAACTACAAAAATTCACTCGGTGGCAGGGCGGCTGACAAAAAATACAGGGCTTGTGTATCAGCGTCCGTTTCGTTCGCCTCACCATACCATTAGTGATGCAGGCTTGGTTGGTGGCGGCTCTAACCCACAGCCTGGCGAAATTTCTTTAGCGCATAACGGGGTTTTGTTTTTAGACGAGTTGCCCGAGTTTAAACGCACTGTGTTAGAAGTAATGCGCCAGCCAATGGAAGAAAGAAAAGTAACCATCTCGCGATCAAAAGTATCAGTTACTTATCCTGCAAGTTTTATGCTGATTGCTTCTATGAATCCCTGCCCTTGCGGTTACTACAACCACCCCGAAAAAGAATGTGTTTGCGGACCGGGTGTGGTGCAAAAATATTTAGCCAAGATATCAGGGCCGTTGTTAGATAGAATTGATTTGCATGTAGAGGTTACACCGGTAGCATTCAAAGAACTTTCGGGCGAAAGAAAAACTGATGATAGTAGTACAATTCGCGAAAGGGTGCTGCGTGCCAGAGCAATTCAAAGCAAAAGATTTGAACACAATGCAATTCACAGCAATGCGCAAATGGAAGCTAAAGCGGTACAACAAATTTGCACGGTAAGCGATGTAAGTCGCACATTGCTAAGCAAAGCAATGGAACGCCTGCAACTAAGCGCCAGAGCTTACGACCGAATACTAAAAGTATCGCGCACCATTGCCGACCTTGCTGCCAGCACCGATATTCAGCCGGAACACATTGCCGAGGCTATTCAGTTCCGAAGTTTAGATAGAGAGAACTGGGCGGGATAGTTGCGCATCAATGGAATTTGAAATATTTTATTTGCGCTCTCGTCCTCAACAATATTGAATTAGCTAAAACAATGTTTTCAAAACAGTTCAAATCAACATTTGCCTTTAATATGCTTTTTTGCGAATTGGTAAATTGATGTAGGTTTGAACCCATAATTAAATTAAAGTATGAATTTCAGATTAGAAGACGAACCCGAAAAACCAGGCGCTCCCGATGAGGCAATGAAAAAACTTGCCGGTGGCATGATGAAGTTTGATGACAAATTTCTGGAGCAACGCAGGGTGTTTTTGTGGGGACCGGTGCATGATGAAAGTGCAGAAAAAGTAGTAAACCGATTGTTGTTTTTAGAGGCAAACGACCCGGGTAAGGATATTTTCTTTTACATCAACTCTCCGGGTGGTGTGGTTACCAGTGGAATGGTTATTTATGACACTATGAAGTTGATTTCATCGCCTGTGCATACTATTTGTATGGGCTTGGCGGCTTCCATGGGCTCTATTTTGTTGAGTGCTGGCGAAAAAGGTAAACGTCTAATTTATCCAAATGGCAGAGTAATGATTCATCA
>CAZYXR010000001.1:0-6840 GCA_964650845.1 uncultured Chitinophagaceae bacterium | reverse complement strand
TGGGCGGAATGTACGGTCAAGCTACCGATATAGAAATTACGGCAAAAGAGATTCAAAAAACCAAAGAATTAAGCGCTCAGATTCTTGCCGATAACTGCGGTAAGTCTTTTGAACAGGTAATGAAAGACTTTGATCGCGATTATTGGTTGAATGCCAAACAATCGGTAGAATACGGTATTGTTGATGGCATAGCAGATAGTTTGAAATAACATACTTTTACGCTTCGGCAAGCTTTTTAGGTAAAAATCTAACTGTGCTTGCCGAAGCCTTTAGTTACATATATTTTGTGTGTGGCTTATAAAACTAATAACCAACTATTGAAGTAGTTTCCCAATAATTTACCAATGACAAACGTTGATGAACATATAGAAGTGGCGCGCCTGCAAAAAGAAATTGTAGGCAAGCTGGGCATCCGGCAAGAGAATGCCATTTATAATTTCAAACAGAAGAACGAAACTGTGAAATTGGATTTGGTTACTATCAATCCTGCTCACGAGCAGTCGTTTTTGTTTCATTCGGTTACTGGCACCGATAAGGTAGATGCCCTACGCAAAATGATAGTGTATATTGATGAGCACTACCACCACGAAAGTAGTATGACCATTCAATGGATGAAAGTTGGCGAAAGTAAACTCTACACCTCGTATTTTCGCGCCTTGAATATGTACGAGGCTTTAGATAAATTTTACTACGAGCGCGATTTGAGTCAGTACAAAATTTTCAGCATTTCTCTGAATCCGGTTTCGTAAGTTACGTGTACTCGGGAACCTTTTACAACAATGCACATTTTCTAAACCACATAGGAACATAGTTTTCCCTCATAATCAGCTATGTCCAAAACTTGTTTTGGCTATGTAAACTTCAGGCTTTTTTCTTTTTAAGAAGAGCAAACAAAGAAGCACAAAGTGTTTGTTGACACAAACTGATTTTCTCTATTTTTCAACTATGTTTCTATGTGGTTTAAGAGTATTGTAGTTCACGAACTCACTTTAAATGTCAAAGTCTGACCAAGGTCAGACCGAGTAATACCAAAACAAAAAAAAGGGCTGCATTGCTGCAACCCTCCTCTGACTATGGATCTTGGGGTATAAGTGCTATAGTGGTTAAAGGATTCAGGGCTTGGGATGAGGCCTTAGGGTATGTGGTTTGGGATTAGAATTATTTAATTACTTGCCAATTCAATGCTTGGGAAGGTTCTTGTAGAACCGTCTTTTCCTACAGTTTTAATACGGTAGTAGCTCACTGTGTTATTTGGCAAAGGATATTTATCGGCACGAAAAACATAGTTTCCATCTTCAATATCTGCCCCTTCGGTTTGCACATATTTTACTTGGCTAAAAAATTCGCCTCCGTTTCCGCTTCTTTCTATTACTATATGATCGTACTGAGCCATGTCTTGAGCAAGAATATGCAATGCAACTTCTCCTTTATTACGCTCAATTTCCAAAGCTACTTCTGCGTTGGCATCCTTAAATGCGTGTTTTGCACCAGGGTTGGTAGCGAAAGCACAAACTGAGAAGGTTGTTATTGCTGCTAAGGTTGTTATTACGTTTTTCATGGTTCTAAATTTTCGTGTTATATCTTCTGATACGGCATACAAAAAGAAAAGGTTACAAAATCTTGAGAAAAATATTGTGTATTCGATGGGTATTAGTTCTTTCGCAGCGCAAAACAATAACATGAAAGTATTTCAAACACTTCTTACAGAAATTTCAGAAGGCATTTTAACCATTACCATTAACAGAGAAGAAAAGCTGAACGCATTGAATGCGCAGTTGATTGGCGAGTTGAGCGAGGCCATAGATGAGTTGTATAACAATAATGAGGTGCGAGCTTGTATTATTACAGGAAAGGGGCCAAAGGCATTTGCTGCTGGGGCAGATATTGCAGAGTTTAAAGGCTTAACCAAAGAGCAGGGTGTTGTATTGGCAAAGCGCGGACACGCAGTTTTCAATAAAATAGAGCTATCGCCAAAGCCGGTTATTGCTGCGGTTAATGGTTTTGCATTGGGCGGAGGGTGCGAGTTGGCAATGGCTTGCCACATTCGCATTGCCAGCGAAAATGCCAAGTTTGGGCAACCCGAGGTAAACCTTGGTATCATTCCCGGCTATGGTGGCACGCAGCGTTTAGTGCAACTGATTGGCAAAGGCAAAGCATTTGAATTGTTGATGACTGGCGATACCATTGATGCCGTTTGTGCCGAAAGGCTTGGTTTGGTAAACGATGTAGTGCAAACCGTAGAGCTGCTCGAAGTTTGCCGCGCATTACTACATAAAATCAATGGTAAAGCACCAGTGGCAATTTCGAAAGTAATAGAATGCGTTCACGCACATTTTAAAGATGGTATTGATGGATTTGATACAGAAATTGAAGAGTTTAGCAATTGTGTTTCAACTGAGGATTTTACCGAAGGCACTAATGCTTTTTTAGAAAAAAGAAAAGCGGCTTTTAAAGGAAAATAATTTTTAAAGATGAAGAACTTCGCACTTATTGGGGCTGCCGGCTACATTGCTCCGCGACACATGAAAGCAATAAAAGACACGGACAACAATCTTGTTGCTGCGCTCGATAAGTTTGATAGTGTTGGCTTGATTGATTCTTACTTTCCCGAAGCGAGTTTTTTTACTGAATTTGAAAGGTTCGATAGGCACGTTGATAAACTCAGCCGCACCGATAGAAAGTTAGATTACGTTTCTGTTTGCTCGCCAAATTTTTTACACGATTCGCATATTCGCTTTGGGCTAAAACAACAAGCAGATGTGATATGCGAAAAACCCTTAGTGTTGAACCCTTGGAATGTCGACTCGCTTGCCGATTTAGAAAAAGATACCGGCAAAAAAGTGTTCAATATTTTTCAACTGCGCTTGCATCCAAGCATTATTGAATTGAAGAAAAGAGTAGCTGCGAATCCTCGCGATAAGAAGTACGAGTTAGATCTTACCTACATTACTTCGCGCGGCAATTGGTACTACACCAGTTGGAAAGGCGATGTAACCAAAAGTGGTGGCATAGCCACAAACATTGGCGTTCACTTTTACGATATGCTGGGCTGGGTGTTTGGAGCATTGCAACAAAATGTGGTGCATTTGCACACGCACGATCGCGCAGCAGGTTTTTTAGAATTTGAAAATGCTCGTGTACGTTGGTTTTTAAGCATCAATTACAACACCATTCCCGATAGTGTAAAGGCAAGTGGCAAGCGCACCTACCGCAGCATGATGCTGGAAGGCGAAGAAATTGAATTTAGCGATGGCTTTACCGAGTTGCATACCGATAGCTACAAACACATTCTTGCAGGCAATGGCTTTGGTTTAATGGAGGCGATGTCTTCGATACAAATTGTACACGATATTCGCACACAAACTCCGCTTGGACTAAAAGGCGATTATCACCCCTTTGCGCAATTGCCGGCAGCAAAACATCCATTCGATAAATAACTAATTGTGATATACAGAAGCAAAGCACCTTTAAGGCTTGGTTTGGCGGGCGGTGGCACGGATGTTAGTCCATATTCCGACTTGTATGGCGGAGCAATTTTAAATGCTACCATAGGTATGTATGCCTATGCAACCATTAAGCCCGCAAGCGATAGAAAAATTGTGCTACATGCCGTTGATAGAAACGAAGTTTACACACTTAATTCGGTAAATGAATTGGAACTGAATGGTAAGCTGGATTTGGCGCGTGGTGTTTACAATCGCATTGTGCGCGATTTTGTAAAGCAACCACTTTCGTTTGAATTAACCACGTTTGTTGATGCGCCTCCGGGCAGTGGTTTAGGCTCTTCTTCTACTTTGGTGGTGGCAATGTTGGGGGCATTTGTAGAATGGTTGAAATTACCTTTGGGCGAATACGATATTGCACATCTTGCATACAGCATAGAGCGCGAAGATTTGAAAATGGCAGGTGGCAAGCAGGATCAATATGCGGCAACATTTGGCGGGGTGAATTTTATGGAGTTTTATGCCAACGATAAAGTTATTGTCAATCCGCTTCGGGTTAAAGAAAAGTACCTGCACGAGTTGGAGAACAATCTCATTTTGTATTTCACAGAAACAAGCCGTTTATCGAGCGATATAATTGAAAAACAGCGCGAAAATGTGAAGCAGAAAAATGAAAAAAGCATTGATGCCATGCACAGTTTGAAAGAGCAGGCGCAGAGAATGAAAGAAGCCTTGCTGAAAGGTGAAGTAGATAGCATTGGCGAAATTTTGCATTATGGCTGGCAACACAAAAAGGATATGGCAAGTGGCATCAGCAATCCGCAAATAGACGAATTGTATGAAGCAGCATTAAAAGCCGGAGCAACCGGAGGAAAAATTTCTGGTGCCGGAGGCGGTGGCTTTATGTTTTTTTACGCACCATACAATAATCGCTTTAAAGTAATAGAAGCCTTAAATCAATTTGGTGGTAAACAGATGCGCTATACTTTTACTCCGCATGGCTTAACCAGTTGGACGATTTAGTTTCCGCCTCAGCTATTGGCTATTCTAATTACATCGGCAAATACACCTGCCGCAGTTACTTCTGCGCCCGCACCGGGCCCTTTTACTACCAACGGATATTGTTTGTATCGCTGTGTTGTGAAGCAAAAACTGTTTTCGGTTCCGGCAAGTGAGTAAAATGGATGCGATTCGTTTACTTCTTTCAATGCAGTGGTTGTTTTGCCATTTTCATAAGTGGCAATGTACTTCAGTTTGCATTTGTTCTTTTTGGCTTTCATCAGCCTTTCGGTAAATACTTTTTCTGTCTTTTTTAGTTCTGCAAAAAAATCAGCCACTGTTTTTGCTTTACGGCAATTTGTAGGAACGAGGTTTTCGACCGAAACATTTTTTAGTTCTAATGTGCTGCCGCATTCGCGTGCTAAAATTAAAATTTTGCGAGCTACATCCATGCCGCTCAGGTCATCGCGAGGGTCGGGTTCGGTGTAGCCGAGCTCTTTTGCTTTTAGCAGTAATTCAGCAAAACTCATCCCTTCGTCAAAGTGATAAAAAAGGTAGTTGAGCGTGCCCGAAACAACAGCTTCTATTTTTAGTACTTCATCACCACTCATCAATAAGTCGTTTAAAGTGTTGATTACCGGTAAACCTGCTCCCACATTGGTTTCAAAAAGAAACTTTGCATTGTGGCGAACGCTTAAATGTTTCAATTTTTGATAGTAAGATAGCTTGCCTGAACAAGCACGTTTGTTGGGTGTTACAATGGAGATGTTGGAAGCTAAAATTTGCTCGTATAGAGGAATCGGTAAGTCGCTTGCTGTTGAATCAATAAACACACTATTGGGTAGGTTTATTTGTTTCATTTTTGTTACAAAGCCTTCCAAATTTGCTGTTTCTCCTTTGTCGTTTAGTTGCTTTTTCCAGTCTTTTATTTCATGCTCGTCAAAGTGCATCTTGCTGCTGTTAGAAACGCCAACCACACGCACATCCAACAGGTGCTTTTCTGATAGATGTTTGCGTTGTTTTTCAATAATATCTAACACTTTACCACCTACTAAGCCAATGCCCAGCAAAAATAAATTCAACACTTTTTTGTCGGATAAAAAGAAGGCTTCGTGTAGTGTGTTTAACGCCTTGCTTTGATCTTTTAAGGCAATAACGGCAGAGATATTTTTTTCGGATGAGCCTTGTGCTATTGCAATAATATTGACACCGTTTTTGCCTAACGCTGCAAACATTTTTGATGCTGTGCCAGGGAGGTGTTTCATGTTTTCGCCCACAATGGCAACAATGCAAAGTTTGTGTTGTATGGCAACTTCATCTATTTGCCCGGTCTTTATTTCCAGCCTAAATTCTTCTTCAATTACTTGCTTTGCATTGGCTGCTTCGGTTTCATTTACGGCTATACAAATTGAGTGCTCCGATGAGGCTTGCGAAATCAGTATTACATTGATTTTGCTGCGCGAAATGGCTGTGAACAACCTGCCCGAAACGCCCGAAACGCCAACCATTCCACTGCCTTCAATATTTAGTAAACAGATGTTGTTGAGTGATGAAATTCCCTTTACTACATGGATTGTGTCGGAAGATTTGTTGGTAATAAGTGTGCCGCGAAAGCCTGGGTTGAAAGTGTTTTTTACCCAAATAGGAATTTTGCTCGCCATTGCCGGGCGCATAGTAGCCGGAAAAATAACCTTGGCTCCAAAATGCGAAAGTTCCATTGCTTCTTCATAAGTTATTTCGGGCACCGGAAAAGCCTGCTTTACTTGGCGTGGGTCGGTGGTCATAATTCCATCTACATCTGTCCAAATTTCAATGCCTGTTGCTTTTAATGCTGCGCCAAAAATCGAAGCTGTGTAGTCGGAGCCACTTCTGCCAATAGTGGTTGTTTCATTTAGTTCATTTGAGCCAATAAACCCGGTGATGAAATAGGTGGCTTTTTTTTGTTTAAAGTAGCTGCGAATAAGAGCATTTGTTTTTTCGAAGTTCACTTTTGCATAACCAAAATTACTGTCGGTTTTTACCACCTCGCGGGCATCTAAGTAATGCGCATCTTTTAGATTTTCTTTTGCGGCTTCGCTAACAATATATGCCGATAGTCTTTCGCCAAAACTGATTACAAAATCGTGCGTTTTGGGCGATAGTTCTTTTATCAGCGCAATGCCTTTGCAGATGTCGTAAAGTTGATTTAGTGTTTGAATTACATTGCCTGCTACTTGCGATTGCCGTTTTACGTGCACCAAGTTTTTTACAGCATCGAGGTGTCGTTTTTCTAATTGTTTGTAGATGAGCTTAAAGTGTTCTTCGCCCAACAAAGCCGCCTGGCATAGGCGAATAAGTTCGTCTGTTACTCCGCCAAAAGCCGAAACAACAACAGCTATTTCTTTGTGTTGTTTTTTAA